>JAFSWZ010000001.1 GCA_017450125.1 Synergistaceae bacterium
ATAGCGCAAGCTGAGAAATGACCTCAAGACGAGAGGTTAGATAGGCCGGAAGTGTACGTGCTGTGAAGTATTGAGCTGACCGGTACTAAAGATTGATAATGTAGTTCTTGGTTTCATCGGTGCGTTTAGAGTTGCAGAAAGACTAGGGGAAATAGTTATTGGTGGCAAATGCGGCGGGGACACACCCAGATCCATGCCGAACCTGGAAGTTAAGCCCGCGAGCGTCGATGGTACTGTGTGGGGTACACACGGGAGAGCAGGCCGTCGCCAGTATATGATTAGAGCAGAGGGAAGCTGTTAGAGATAACGGTTTCCCTCTTTTATTATTTATTATTCCCGTCCGAAACGTCTCAGCAGGTCTGCATTCTTCAGCTCTATCATCGTCGGCCGTCCGTGCGGGCAAACATACGGCTGTTCGCACTCATGAAGTTCCTTCCATAATGTCAGTGCCTCCTCGCGTGAAAGACCAGTCGTCAGCTTCACCGAAGCCTTGCAGGCCATCGTCGCCCAGATTCTCCACAGCAACTCTCTGCTGTTCTTGCCGTGATTGAGCTTCAGCGCATCAAGCGATGTCCTCAGCAGCTCTTCCGCCCCAATGTCCGCACCAATCGTCGGAATCCCCTGCAGCTCCACGCCCTGCGCTGTGTTCCCGAACACAAATCCTGCCTCCGTAAGTTCCCGTTCATGCTCCTGAACCTCAAGGGCAAGAGCAGGATACAGCAGCACCACAGCTAACAGCGTCTGTGTGTTCCGAGAAGACTCGGCAGATGCCTTTATGCGTTCGTAGTTCACGCGTTCGTGCCCCGCATGAGGATCCATGAGGATTATTGCTTCTCCGTCGTCGTAAATCAGGTAGCCGCCGGAACTCTGCCCGAGATATTTCACGCTGGGTTCTGGTTCTGGCTCGCTGTCCGAGAACATTATCTGCGTGCCCGCAGATTTTGGCGTGTCGCCGAAGTTCCAGCCTGAAGACTGACGGGCAGGTGCAGGAGCAGGAACTGATGCTGGCTTGTGAGGAGTGGTGATGATTTCCGGCAGAGGCATCGGGCTTCCCAAGTGTTTCACCGCCTCGTGAATCGCGTCGTAAATCTCCCCGTTGTAGCGGAAACGTACCTCTGACTTGGCCGGATGGATATTCACGTCAACCAGCACAGGATTCAGCGTGAAGAACAGTGCCCAGTTGCCCGCCAGATCACGCGCCGCCTGAGACAGTGCGCCCTTAATCACCGGGTCATTCACTGCCCGGCCGTTCACGAAAGCCATGCTGTCCCCGCGTCCGTTAAGTCCCGCACGAGCCTGAAACCAGCACTCCAGCTCCGTGCTGCCTGACTTGACATTCACGCACTGAATCTCCGGGCCGGTGTCCCAGACTTTCGCGAGAACCCGCCCCTTGTCGCCCGCACCATCCGTCGCAAAAATCACCTTGCCGTCATGCTCGAGCGTGAAGGACACTGAGGGGTTGCACACGGCGTATTCACGGAGAAACACCGCACAGCGTCGAAGCTCTCCTGACGCGCTCTTGAGGAATTTGCGACGGGCAGGAAGACCCGAGAAGAGGTTATCCACTTTGACGCGCGTTCCCTTAGGGCAGTTCGCGGGAATGTGCTCGATGATTTTCCCGTCATGTGTGCGGATTATTCCGCCGGAAGCCGCACCTTCCTGCCTGCTCCGTATTTCCACATCAGCTACGGCAACAAGGCTGGCTAATGCCTCTCCCCTGTAGCCCAGCGTCATGATATGCTCGAGATCCTCGAGGGAAGATATTTTGCTGGTTGCGTGGTACATCAGCGCAAGAGGCAGCTCGTCGAACGCTATTCCCGTTCCGTCGTCCTCAACAATAATGCTGAGGCGGCCTCCGTCCTTCAGGCTCACGCGTATTCTCTTGGCCTCAGCGTCTAGTGCGTTCTCCGCAAGTTCCTTCACGGCTGAAGCTGGGCGTTCAACAACTTCACCGGCGGCTATCCGCGACCATATACTTTCATCAAGTGCAGTAATTGAGAGCACATACACACATCCTCTATCTGTAGTATATGCTAATTATAAGTGTTCAGCGTTTCAAGGTCATGCTGTATCTGTTCTGCGCGCCTGCTGGTCAGAGAGCTGATTATGAAATCACGGTTCTGTGCGTAAAGTTCTTCGGGAGTCTGCGTCAGTGCATGTTCAAGCTCGCAGGCAAACTGTTCGTAGCTGGTTATATTCGGGCAGTAACGGGAGGTATTGAGTGCGCGGAACTCTTCATTGTCGGGGTAACGTCCGAGCAATGCACAGCCCAATATCGCACTTTCGTAGAAACGCGGAGTCATGAAGCATATACCGTTAGTGCCGTCTCTTGCGTTATCTATGCCGGAACACCCGATACGGACTGCGGCATGTAACGGACACCGCTTGAAGGTGATATTGCTTTGATGCGCTGTAATACATCACGTGAGGTTACGTAGAACAGCCTCATGTTCTGTGTGGCTTTGGCAACCAGCTTCATATCTTCTTCGCTCCACAGGTCAAGAAATATCGGAAGGCAGTTCTTCTCAGTACACATGCGCATTTCTGCCGGAAACATCAGGAAGCATAGAGATAACGGCTTGCTGAGATCCTGTTCAAGGACTTGTGATGAAAGCGTCCTTGATACTTGGATGCAGTGATTATATCATGCATGCCTTTTTCACAAGTTCATCGAGAATCTTCAGGGCTTCCTTCGGCGTGATGTTGTCAGTGTCAAGCTGCCTCAGCTCCTCGAGAACCGCATCTTCTTCCGGCGAGAACAGCATTATCTGCCGCTTCAAGGCATTCTGCGGGAGCGGAGCAGGAATCTCCCGCGCCTCTATTCCCCCGTGCTCGAAGACTTCCAGAAGCTCGAATGCCCGCCTCAGCACCATGTCCGGCACTCCCGCAAGACGCGCAACCTCAATCCCGTACGACCGTCCCGCCGCGCCCCTCTCAACCTGATGCAGGAACAGAATCCCGTCCGCACCCTCAGCTACCTTCATGCTGTAGTTCCTCACTCCATCTAACCTGTCTTCAAGGCAAGTCAGCTCGTGGTAATGCGTCGCGAACATCACACGCGCATTCGCGGCACCCTGCAGGTACTCGAGGACTGCCCATGCTATGCTCATCCCGTCCCACGTCGCCGTTCCCCTGCCCACTTCGTCGAGGACAACAAGGCTTCGGTCAGTTACGTTGTTGAGGATGTTGGCGGTCTCCAGCATCTCGACCATGAACGTGCTCGAGCCCCTCACGAGGTCATCCCGCGCGCCTATCCTCGTAAACACGCGGTCGACAAGCCCTATCTTCGCGCTCTCCGCCGGAATCCACAAGCCCGCCTGTGCCATTATCGCAATTAACGCAGTCATCCTCAGCCACGTGGATTTTCCCGCCATGTTCGGGCCGGTCAGAATGATTATCCGTCCGTCGCCGCCTAACGTTACGTCGTTGGGCACAAAGCCTGCATCCCTCTGCTCGGTCTCAATTACCGGATGCCGTCCCCCTCGAATCTCTATCATGTCGGACGCGTTGACCTCCGGGCATGAGTACCCTCTCTCGCGCGAAACTCCTGCGAACGACGCACAACAGTCCAGAATACCCAGCACTCTTCCCGTCATCTGGAGCTGTGGGCTGTACTTCAGGACGTGTGCGACCACCTGCTGATACAGTTCTGCTTCAACGCGCGAAATCTCTGCCCCGCTGTCCTGCATACGGAGTTCAAACGCCTTCAGCTCGGGTGTCGTGTAACGTCTGGCGTTCACGAGGGTCTGCGTCTGCTTGAAATATTCCGGCTGAATAGTCAGGCCTCCTTTGCCTGTCTCAAGGTAGTACCCGAACGCGTTTGTGTAGCCCGCTTTGAGCTTCGGGGTCGCCGTAGCCATACGTTCCTTCTCGACGTAGTCGGTCAGCCACTGTTCACCGTTCTCTGCTTCATTCCTCAGTTCGTCAAGCGAGGAGTCAAACCCCGCGCGTATAACTTGGCCTGCTCCCAGTGCTCTAGGTAGGCTGTCGTTGAGCGCGCTCTCAAGGTAGGAGCTGAGTTCCGAGAGGTCAGGCAGTGAAGCGATTATCCCCCTCAATGGCTCGTCAGCATTGATGCTCAGAATGTCAGGAATGAGCCTCAGCGTGTCCCGTACAGCCCCCAAGTCCTGCGGGTTGAAGTTACCTAGCGACAAACGGGACAATGAACGTTCAACGTCCCGTGTGCCCGCAAGCGTGTCGAGAAGCCTCGCGCACTCTCCCGCCGCGTCAACCAGAACGCCGATAGCCTTCTGACGACGCTGAATCGCCTTGATGTCCATCATCGGCCGTAATATCCAGTCCTTCAGGGTACGCCGTCCCATAGGAGTACGGTTTTTGTCGAGGCACGTGAAGAGCGACACGCTGTCTCCTGCAGTCTCGGGGATAAGTTCAAGGTTGCGCTGTGCCGATGCGTCGAGGCTCATCCTGTCCCTGACAATCAGCGGTGAGAGCCTTAACACGTTATCGAGGGAGCTGAACTGTGTAGCGGAAAGATACTCTAACGTCGCCCACGCAGGACCTACACACGGGTCGCGTTCGTCTATCCCGAAGCCGGAGAGTTTCTGCGTGTGGAGAGCAGCCTTCAGACGGCCGGCAGAGTTCTCGGTCTTGAAGTTTTCGGGCGAAACGGGCTGAAGGTTATAGCCGTCGAGGAACGCCGGAAGGTTCTTCAGGTTCGAGGGGTAAAGCACTTCGCCAGGCGTGAACGCCGAGAGCATTGCCGACGCATCACGTTCGGAGAGAGTTCCGGCCTCGAGAGTGCCCGTGTCGACGTGGAGCAGAGCCATCGCCACCCGTCCCTTGAACGGCCAGACTGCGGCCAAATGCGCCGAGTCCCGCGCGGAGTCTTCGGGAAGGTACGTGCCCGGAGTAACCACGCGTATAACTCTGCGTTCAACGAGGCCTTTGCTGGAAGGTTCGCCGATCTGTTCGCAGATTGCCGCCCTGTAACCCGCCTTGATGAGACGCGACAGGTACGAGTTCAGCGCGTGGTGAGGGATTCCCGCCATCGGTATCTTCTTCTCCGGGTCGCGGGCGGTAAGCGCAATATTGAGTGCACCTGAGGCCTGCCGTGCGTCGTCAAAGAACATCTCGTAGAAGTCTCCCATCCTGAACAGAAGCAGCGAGTCGGGGAACTGTTCCTTGAAGGCCTTGTACTGTTCGAGCCACGGGGTAATCTTAATGTCGTCGGGTATAGTTTTGCGTGTCATGGTTTCCAGCTTTCGGAGTCAGATAAATTTTCGAGCGCATTGATTATTTTAGCGTAAAGGTCAGGGATTTCACGCCGCAAGCTGGCGATGTATTCCCTTATGCGCTGTCGTTCTGTGTGTCCGGCAAACGGGCATACGCTCTCAATGATGGGCAGTGATAACCTCTTGGCCTCGTCGATAATTGCCGCTTCTGTCGCGAGCACGAGAGGACGAATCACGGTTATGTTTGTGCGGGACATGTAGGCTGTAGGCTGGAAGCTCCGTGCCCGTCCGGCATGAAGGAGGTTCAGGAAGAAGGTTTCTGCCGCGTCGTCGAGAGTGTGGCCAAGAGCCAGCTTGTTGTAACCGTGCTCTGATGCCCAGCTGCTCAGGAGTCCGCGCCGCATGTTTGCGCAGAAGGAGCAGGGGGATTTCTCCTGACGTGAATGGATTATGCCTATGATGTCCTGTTCAACAACGTGATACGGAATGCCCTTGAAGGAGCAATACTCTTCGAGCGGCCGGGTGTCCATGCCGGAGAGTTTCACGCTGAGGGCAGCGAGGGAGAACTTCACGGGGCTTCTGCGTGAGAGGTCGTGAAGTGCGTGAAGGAGAATCATGCTGTCTTTTCCGCCGGAGAGACCGACGAGGACGTTGTCGCCTTCTTCAATCATGTGCCAGCGGGTGATGGCAGTACCGATTTTGCGCCTGAGTGAGTTATTGATAGTGTTAGTCATGGAGATAATTATATGCTACAATGCACGCATGAACTGCACAGCGTTTGACAAGATGAATTTCGAGCGTATAATTGCTTGCTTGCTTGCTTGCTTGCTTG
>JAFSWZ010000002.1 GCA_017450125.1 Synergistaceae bacterium
CCACACAGCAGAGTACGCCGTCCGTGAGGGCTTTGACGCTGCAGCAAAGATGTTCAGTGAGATGGATGATGAGTACTTCAAGGCAAGAAGTGCTGACGTTATCGACCTCAAGAACTCAATGCTGGATGTCCTTTTCGGCGCGGACACCTCAAGCCTTCAGGGAACAGAACCCGCAATTCTGGTTGCTGAAGACCTCGCACCTTCCGAAACCGTCAAGCTCGACAAGTCATTACTGCTCGGACTGGTTACCCGCATGGGCAGCTCCAACAGCCACACAGCAATCCTTGCCCGCTCCATGAACTGGCCGACGCTGATCCAGTGCCACGACATCACTGACGAGTGCGACGGAAAATTTGCTATCCTCGACGGCTACAACGGCTGCATTTACGTGGAGCCTGACCAGTATTTGATTGATGAACTTTCCGCAAAACAGGCAGAGGACAAAGCCCGCGAGGCAAAGCTCCAGCTCCTCAAGGGTCAGCCCAGCGTCACGAAGGACGGTCAGAGCGTGAGGCTCTATGCCAACATCGGAGGCCCTAAGGATATTCAGGCAGTACTTGAGAACGACGCAGAGGGTGTCGGACTCTTCCGGTCTGAATTCGTGTACCTCAACAGCAAGGAAGAACCCACTGAGGACGAACAGTTCGCAGCCTACAAAAAAGTCCTTGAGGGACTCGCTCCGAGACTGGTTATTATCCGTACGTGCGACATAGGCGCGGATAAGACCATCGACTACATGAAACTCGACAAGGAAGAAAATCCAGCACTGGGCTTCAGAGCCATAAGGATATGCCTCAACCGCAGAGACTTCTTCAAGAAACAGTTACGCGCATTACTGAGAGCCTCAGCATTCGGGAAACTCGGAATCATGTTCCCGATGATAATTTCTCGCTGGGAAGTTCAGGAGTGCAAGGAGATTCTTGAGGAGTGCAAGCAGGAACTCAAGGCCGAGGGCAAAGCTATGGGCGAACACATCGAGATCGGCATCATGATTGAGACTCCCGCAGCGGCACTGTGCGCTGATGAGCTGGCTGAAGAAGTCGATTTCTTCTCGCTCGGCACCAACGACCTCACACAGTACACCTGCGCAATCGACAGGCAGAGCGCGAACCTTGAGCGTTTTGCGGACACACACCACCCCGCAGTCCTGAGGCTGATACGTGAGACCATCGAGGCAGGCCACAGACATAACACTTGGGTCGGAATCTGCGGAGAACTCGGAGCTGACCCGACACTGACAGAAGATTTCCTGAAGTGGGGAGTAGATGAACTCTCCGTGAACCCTAAGAGCATTCTTCCGCTCAGGGGCAACGTCAGGAACGTAGACCTGTCAAAATTCACGACAGAGTCCCCGAAGCCGGCAGAGGCCAAGCCCGAAACTAAGCCGGAAGCTCCAAAACAGGCAGCACCTGCGCCGGCTGACGAAAAAGCTGCCAAGCCGGAAGTGAAGGCGGAAGAGCCTAAACCAAAACCGAAGGGACTTTTTGGGAGGTTATTCGGATAAATGTTATACGGAGCATTAGAAGCAGGCGGCACTAAAATGATCTGTGCTGTCGGCAATGAAGAAGGACAGATTTTAGATCAGGTTTCGATTCCTACTACCACGCCTGAAGAGACCATGCCCCAGATTATCGAGTACTTCAAGGCAAAAGTTGATGTACCTGAAGGCGAAGAGAAAATACAGGCAATCGGTGTAGCATGTTTCGGGCCTGTGGACGTTCGGAAAAACTCCAAGACCTACGGAAATATCCTCTACACGCCAAAAATCGCGTGGCGCAACTTCCCGATGGTCAAGTGCCTCAAGGACGCGCTCGGCGATATTCCTGTGGGATTCGACACTGACGTAAACGGCTCGCTTTTGGGCGAAGCTACTTGGGGAACTGCTCAGGGACTCACTGATGCGGTGTACTTCACGATCGGTACAGGTATCGGCATGGGAGCAATGAGCGGAGGCAATCTGATTCACGGAATGCTGCACCCCGAAGCAGGACACATCAAGCTGGTTGCAGAACCCGGCGACGAATACAAAGGACACTGCCCGAATCACGGCACATGCTTTGAAGGAATGGCCTGCGGCCCGGCAATTCAGGACCGCTGGGGAAAACCCGGAAAAGAACTACGCGATATGCCCGAAGTCTGGGAGCTTGAGGCGAAATATATCGCTCAGGCCTTAACGTCAATCATCTACACTCTCAGCCCGCAGAAAATTATTCTTGGCGGCGGCGTTATGGGTCAGTCTCAGCTTTTCCCGATGATCCGGAAATATGTCCTTGAGTACATCAACGGCTATCTTGACACGAAGGAACTACGCAACATCAACGCGTATATAGTTCCTGCGGCGTTGAACGGCAATCAGGGCATTATGGGTGCGCTCAAGCTGGCAGAGATGGCCGCAGAAGAGTAGCAGCTCACAGAGAACATAGTACAGTTATATATGC
>JAFSWZ010000003.1 GCA_017450125.1 Synergistaceae bacterium
CTGCCTGCAGTTAAGATGCTCGGCGTTGATGAAGTACATTTCGGCGTTGTTCTGGTGTGCTGCCTGTCAATCGGACTTGCTACGCCTCCGTTCGGACTTGACCTGTTCGTCGCGGGCAATATCTCTCAGGATCAGCCTATGGCCGTCGCAAAGAGAGCGTTCCCGTTCATCGTTGCGTTCCTGCTTTCGCTTGCTCTGATTGTGTACGTTCCCGCAATCAGCACGTGGCTTGTGTATTAGGAGGGGTAAATCATGAAGAAATTTGTCATTGCCCTGTTAGTGTTCGTACTTGCGCTCTCGTCGTGTGCATTCGGCGCGTCAGAGTTCGATGAATTATGGCTGGTTACCGCCGACACGACAGCGAAGGGTGCTGCGGGTCAGGTGTTTGTACAGCTTGTGCAGGAAAAAGTGAAGGCAGCCAATGCCGGACTCGTAATCGACTACTTCCCCAACGGAGAGCTTGGCGGCGACGCTGACCTTCTCCGTCAGGCACAGAAGGGCTACATTGCAATCATGCTCTGCCAGACTGCGCCGGTTGTGTCGTTCATTCCTGAAGTTGCAGTGTTTGACCTTCCGATGGTGTTTGCGCGTTACGACGGCGACACGATCGATAAGGTGCTCAACGGAGATTCGACGTTCCATCAGAAGATGTCAGAGGCCTACGAGAAGGCGGGGCTTCACCTGCTGGGCTTCATGCAGAACGCGACATACAGGCTCGCGACAGCCAACAGAGACCTTCAGACTTTGAGCGACTTCAAGGGACTGCAGATCCGTACGATGGAGAACAAGAACCACATGGATTTCTGGACGGCAATCGGCGCAGAGCCTACACCTCTTGCGTGGGCTGAGCTGTACATCTCCCTTCAGCAGGGAACGGTCAACGCTCAGGAGAACGCGGCGGATACCTGCGTGGGCGCGCACTTCGAGGAAGTCCAGAACTACCTGGCCTGCACGAATCACATTCTGTACTGCAACCAGATCTGCATGAACAAGAAGCTGTACGATGCTCTTTCGCCGGAGCACAAGGCAGTGCTGGATAAGGCAGTAGCAGAGGCACTTGCTGAGATGCGTCCGAAGCTCGAGGAGATCGACAGGAGCAACAAGGAGATACTCATCAAGGGCAACATGAAGATGATCGAGTACGACAACTCCTTCTTCTCTGACGTGCTGGACATTCAGGGCGTAAAAGATCTGTACAAGAGGATAGACACCGCGACCAACGGACTGGGCAATATTCTTGTCGACAGTCTTGCGGCGGCGGCGAGGCTTTCACAGGCTGAGGCAGAGGCATCTGCTGTTGTTGCACCTGCACCGGCTGAGTAACATCAAGCGTTAGGAATTTCTCCCCCTGCTGTGCCTCAAAACATAGCGGGGGGTTGTCATTAAGGAGGCGTAAACATGAAGAAGGTATCAGCATTAGCAGCAGTTCTCGTTCTGGCACTGTGCGCGTCGGCGTTTGCGTACACGCCCGGCACGTACACAGCGACAGCAAAAGGCAACAACGCCAACGTTCCTGTTGAAGTTTCGGTAACGTTCGATGCGGAGAAGATTACGGCAATCGAGGTAACGAAGCACGAGGAGACTCCGGGACTGGGCGATAAGGCGTTCGAGCTCGTAATTCCCCGCATCCTCGAGGCGCAGAGTACGAAGGTTGACGGAATGACCGGCGCGACGATGTCATCAAACGCGCTCAAAGAAGCCGTAGACGCGTGCATAGCTCAGGCATCAGGCAAAACCGCCGAAATCGTAGAGACCTTCAAGCCCGGCACGTACACCGCGACGGTTACGGGGCACAACGGCCCTCTGACGGTAACAATGACTTTCTCGGAGAAGGAGATTCTCTCCCTCAAGACAGAGGACGTAGAGTCTCCCGGCATCGGAATTTCTGCGATCGAGATTCTGACAAGCGAAATCCTCAGCAACCAGTCCTTAGCATGTGATGCAGTCAGCGGAGCAACCGTAACCAGCGGTGCATTCCTGGCCGCAGTCCGTGAGTGCATCAAGCAGACCGGCATAACCGCATCAGTCCTCGAGGCGCGCAAGATAGCTTACCCCGAGAAGAAGGATGCTCCCGTTGAGATGGAAGCAGACGTGATTATCGTCGGAGCAGGCGGAGCAGGGTTCGCGGCGGCAACCGAAGCCCTCGAGAACGGCGCAACAGTAATCATCCTCGAGAAGAACGAGATGATAGGCGGAAACACCGCACGTGCGGGCGGAACTCTCAACGCCCCTGACCCTGAACGCCAGAGCAAGATGAATCCTCCTGTTGAGGACAGCGTCGAAAAATTCTTCATGAACACGCTGGAGGCTGGAGACTTTAAGGCTGACCCTGCACTTGTTGCGGTTCTGACGCGCGGAGCTCTTGACGCAAGGCACTGGCTCACAGATCACGGCACAGTGTGGACGGAAATGGTCTACCAGACGATAGGCGGACTGTGGCCGAGAAGCCTCGACGAGAAGGACAAGATAGCGTTCAATGGCTTCGTCGCGCCTCTGGCGAAGAGAGTTGCTGAGCTCGGCGGAAAAGTTATCCTGAACTGCAAGGCCGAGAGCCTCACGCAGGATGAGAGCGGCAGAGTTACGGGGGTTATCGCGTTCGACACCAAGAACGGGCAGGAGTACCGTTTCACGGCGAAGAAGGGCGTAGTTCTCGCGACCGGCGGATACGCGGCAAGTGCTGAGCTCGTGAAGAAGTACAACGGACTTTCCGGGCTTCCTACGTCCAACGCTCCAACATCGACCGGCGACGGCATCGAGATGGGGCTTGCGGCAGGTGCTGCGCTTGAGGGAATGGAGTACGTACAGATTCACCCGCACGGAAACCCTGTTACTGGCGGACTGCAGAGCCATTTTGCGGGCGTAATCAAGAACTCAATCTACGTGAACAAGAACGGGAAGCGTTTCGTCGAAGAGAGCGGCAGGCGCGACGTAATCTCCAACGCAACGATAGCACAGCCCGGACAGATTATGTACTCAATCTTTGACAGTGAGGGCGGTTTCTACGCAGGCGTGAAGGAGCTTCCTGCGGTTGAGCTTAACAACCTCACGAGCAAAGGTTATCTGTACAAGGCGGACACTCTTGAAGACTTGGCCAAGCAGGCAGGAATTGACCCCGAAGGCCTGAAGGCGACGGTTGCTCGCTACAACGAACTTGTTGCGGCGGGAAAAGATACTGACTTCGAGAAGGACGAGGTAGAGCTCCCGATAGGCAAAGCTCCCTTCTACTGCGTTCCTCTTTCGCCGACGCTTCACCACACGATGGGCGGACTGAAGATCAACACGGAAGCTCAGGTGCTCAGGGAAGACGGAAGCATTATCGCGGGGCTGTATGCGGCTGGCGAGGTTACGGGCGGCATTCACGGTTCTAACCGCGTGGGCGGAAACGCACTGACTGACGGCGTGGTCTTCGGACGCATTGCGGGAAGGAACGCGGCGGCAGGAAAGTAAGAATTAAGCGAAAAAGTGTCCCGGTCTTCACAGGCCGGGATTTTTCTATTTGCGGCCTGAATAGTTCCTTGTTATTGAGTCCGCGTAGTTCTTGAACACCTTTTCCGTGCTGGCGATAAAATCCTTTACGTAGTGCGGAAGCTCATAGTCCGAACGGTACACTAAATACGTCTCGTTGATGTCGATGTTGTTGACCAGAGGGAACGTGTAGAACTTTTCCCCGTCAGGAAATACGTCGTTGCGGTGCTGGTATAACGTTATCGGCGAGAGAAGCCCGATGCCCAAGCCGGTCTTGGCCGTGTCGTAGATTAATCCCTGCTCGTCGCACTCAAGAATGTAGTACGGCTTCTTTCTGTGCGCAAGGAAACGGTCCAGAGCTTCGCGCAGACGGTTGCCCTGCCTCAAGGTTATCACAGGCATGTGAATTATCCTCATGATGTCCACTCCTCCCGCAAACGAGCCGAGCACTTCATCATAATCATCCGGGTAGAAAGTTTTGATGAGATGTTCCGAGAAGCAGCAGTGAAGGTTCTCTGTGGCTAGAAGAGTCTTGTGCTGGTTGAGGCTGTTGGGGACATCGATGCCCACATACAAATCTATTTTGCCGTCCATCAGCAGCTCGTCAAGGTAACTGCTTTTGCCGTCAACAAGTTCAATCGAGATATTAGGGTGCGAGGGCTTGAAGAGACTCCATATCAGCGGGAAGAATACATTACTGCGCAGGCGCGATATGCCGAAGTTCAGGGTAGCCTTCGCATTCTCGCTGATGTCGGAGAACGCCGAACGTATAGATGCCTCCGCCTCCATAATCTGCTTTCCGTAGAACACTAACTGTTTCCCCGCATCAGTCAGCCGGAATGAAGGCCTCCTGTCGAACAACAGCACATCGTATTCCTCTTCGAGCCTCCTGATGTGTCCGCTCAATGCCTGCTGGCTGATGTTGAGGCGTTCTGCTGTGCGTGTAACATTCATTTCTTCAGCGACGGCCAAGAAATATTCTATGCTCTTGAGATTCACATATATCACCCTTTTATGATAGACAATAATTTTATTGTCGGAACACGAAAGATTAAACTGTTTGTTATTGTAAGCTGCCTCAATTATAGTATGCCCATCCACAAAAACACAACCAGCAAATTTTTTAGGAAGGTGATGGCTTATCATGAGCGTTACCCTAATGGACTGCACTCTTAGGGACGGAGCGAACATCGTCGGAAAAGGTTTCGACGCGGAAATAACTGATATGGTTCTCGACGGACTGACATCCTGCGGTGTTCCTGTTATCGAGTTCGGAAATGCCGGAGGAATAGGAGCGTACGAGGTTGCGGGGTTCACGCAGGCACTCCCTGACGGCGAGTATCTGGACATTGCGCAGAAGTACACAGGTCGCGGGTCAGCACTCGGTATGTTCCTCAACGCCAAACGTTACCGTGAACAGAACGTGGCACTTGCGAAGGAGCGCGGGCTGTCGTTCCTCAGAGTCGGCGCGGACGCAGGAGAGCTCGAAATCTCGGTTGCTCCCATCAAGTGCGTGAAGAAGTACGGCCTCAAAGCGTTTTACTCTCTCATGAAGGCATACATTCTCAGTGCTGACGAACTAGCCGAAGAGGGCAAGGCTTTAGAGGATGCCGGGCTTGACCAGATTACTATCATGGACTCTGCGGGTACGATGTTCCCTGACCAGGTCGCCGAGTACACAGAAAAGCTCGTGAAGGCCGTGTCAATACCCGTAGCCTTCCACTGCCACAATAATCTTGGTCTCTCATCTGCGAATGCTATAGCGGCATGGAGGAGCGGCGCAACGATTCTAGACTGTGGGCTTATGGGAATGGCGAGGAGTGCCGGAAACCTCGCTACAGAAGTCTGTGTGGGAATGATGCAGCGTTACGGCGAGATGAAGAACATTGACCTGTACAAGATGCTTGACTTCATCGAACAGCGTTTGATGCCCGCAATGGAGAAGCACAATTACCACAACTCAATCACTCCGCTTGACCTGACGCTGGGGATTTCTGGGTGTCATTCAAGTTTCGTCAAGACGTTCAAGGCCGTAGCGCAGGAAAAAGGCGTAAACCTGTTCCGCCTCATCGTCGAGGTCTCCGCACAGAACCGCAAGAACCCTTCAGAGGCACTTATCCGCGAAGTCGCAGAAAGGTTAGCATGATGGAGAAGCTGAAGGTTACTCTTGCAGGGAAGTACCCCGCTCACACGTTCGAGAAGCTGTGTGAAACTCTGCCGGCCGACAGATTTTCTCTCGTAGCGGTCAACACTCAGGAAGCGTACGAGGCAATGACTGACGCGGAGATAATGATACTGCGAATCTTCAGAGCCCCGCGCGAAATAATAGAGCGCAACAAGAACCTGAAAATGATTCTGCGGTGGGGTGCAGGGTTCGACTCTGTGGACATTGAGGCGGCAGGAGAACATGGAGTCATCGTAACCAACACTCCCGGTGCTAATGCCGGTGCTGTGTCGGAACTTGCCGTGCTCCTGATGCTTGCGGCCGGAAGAAAGCTCCTGTGCCACGAGGACAGCCTGAGGCGCGGAGAGTGGAGCAAAAACACATTCATCAACAACTCTTACACCCTGAACAATAAGGTTGTCGGGATAATCGGTGCGGGCAACATCGGCCGTCAGGTTGCGCGGAAAGTTCAGGCCTTCGGAGCAACAACGCAGTACTACGACCCTTACCGTCTCAAGCCCGAAATGGAGAGAGACTTTGCGCTCTCGTTCTGTCCTCTTGAGGAAGTACTGAGGACTTCGGACATCATTACCCTTCATGTTCCTCTTACCGACGAGAACCGCCACATGATAAACGCGGAAGTAATCTCCGGCATGAAGGACGGAGCAATCATCATCAACACAGCGCGCGGCGGGCTGATTGACGACCACGCACTTTGCGAGGCAGTGAAGAGCGGAAAACTCTCCGGCGCAGGACTCGACGGCGTAGAGAAAGAACCGTTAGAGCCTGATGATGAGCTGCTCAGCACACCGAACATAATCGTTACTCCTCATGTAGGGGGCGGAACAGCAGATATAGGCGACGTGATTATCCCGATGCTTGCGGCAGACATTAACGACTTCGCAGAGGGCAAGAACGTCCGGCATGTAGTGAACAGTCAGTACCTGAAATAGCAGGGAAGGGGTAAAACTATGACAGTAGCAAGTTTCATCAGTGATACGCTGATTATCGCGGTGTTCATGCTCGTTGGATTCTTCATCCGCGAGATCGTGAAGCCGGTGCAGAAATTGTTTCTCCCGTCGTCATTGATAGGCGGTCTCGTGCTCCTGATACTTGGCCCGCAGATTCTCAACCTCGTTGAAGTTCCTGCGAGCTGCGGAAAACTTCCGAATGTCCTCATTGATATTGTTATGGCCTCGTTAGTGTTCGGCGTGAACTTCGACAAGGATAAAATCATGTCGTACCTCGATTATGTCTGTGTACCGATGCCGATATACGGAATCCAGATGGCTCTGGGCGTTTGGCTGGGCTACGTGCTCCAAAAGACTTGGCCGGGACTTCCTACGGGCTGGGGAGTAATGGGAGTGTTCTCGTTTCACGGAGGGCACGGAACTGCGGCGGCGGCAGCATCGACATTCGAGAAGCTGGGCGTTGAAGGAAATATGTCCGTAGGTATGGTGCTCTCGACTGTCGGGCTTGTCGTGGCTATGGCAGTCGGAATGACGATTGTGAACATAGGAGTCAGGAGGGGCTGGGCATCGTACGTCAAAGAACCTAAAGCACAGCCTTCATACTTCTACGGCGGAGTTCTCCCCGAAGAGAAGCGCACCTCAATCGGCCGCACGGTAACAACCAGCATAAGCATCAACCACCTTGCGCTTCAGGCGGCTTGGCTTCTGTCGGCACTGTATCTCGGTCGCGTAGTGTTCAAGGCTGTCGGTGCATATATCCCGTTCGTGGCAACACTGCCCAGCGTGTTAAGGGGAGTTTTCGGCGGAGCGATACTCTGGAAGCTGATACAGATCTTCAAGCTGGAGAAGTATGTTGACCTTAAGACAATTCACTTAATCAGCGGCTTCCTGCTTGAAGTTGTAGTGTTCACCGCGATGGCGACGCTGGATATAGATTTCATCTCGTCATACATTGTCCCGATAATAATCTACTCTGTCGTTATGGTGGCTGTAACTGTCCCTGTGGTACTGTTCTGCGCAAAGAGGTTCTGCCGCTCGGAATGGTTCGAGAAGGCAGTTATGGCGTTCGGCGCAGCGACAGGCAACACCTCAACGGGGCTTGCTCTCGTCCGCGCGGTTGACCCTGACTCGCAGTCATCGGCGGGGGACACTCACGGAGTTTACACTACGCTGACGGCGTGGAAGGATGCATTTGTGGGGTTTGCTCCTGCGTGGCTGATGAGCGGTATTGCCGTTACGATGGGAACGGGCATAGCAATCTGCATAGGCTTCTTGGTGCTGGGCTTCATGTTCTTCGACACAAAGAGGAAGGCTAAGGCTTAAGCTGGAATATATATCAATCCCGGTCATGAAGGCCGGGATTTTTTGTGCTCACTTCTCAGCGATGATTACTATCCATGAATGTTTAGGGTGATGCTCCGTCTTAATGTCCCTGAAACCTGCAGACCTTAAAGCTGTCTCGATTTCCGGCGGAGTGTAGGTGTTCATTCCGTCAATGTACTGCTTGAACCACATGCTGGGCTTGTCCTTGCCGTCCGACTCGCTGACTATCACGAAATGCCCGCCGTCCCTCAGAATCCTCCTGACTTCAGCAAAGCATCTCTCGAGTCCCGGCCAGAAGTATATTGTCTCAAACGCCGTCGCAAGGTCAAACCTTCCGTCCTCGAACATCATCGCCGACACGTCGCCTTCAACGAGCTCGCACCTTCCTGAAGCTATAGCTTCGCGGTTGTAAGCGCGCGCTTTCTCGAGCGACAAAGGGGAATAGTCGAGACCTGTAACCTTCGAGGCAGGATACTTCGCCAGTAAATCCCTGATGTTCTTACCGCCTCCGCATCCGAGTTCCGCAATCTCAGACGGAGCAGGAATATCGACGTGCGACAAGCCCCATAATGCTACGGGCGAGTGAAAGATGTTCATTCCGGCAATCATAATCTTTCCGAGCGTGCCGGAGGGTTTGCGGGCATTGCTGAAGAATTTTGCTAGCAGACTCAACGAGAAAATCTCCCTTCTGGAAATTTCCCCCCTCGCAGAAATAATATCACATCAGCCCCAGCATCCTGAGCGCAAACGTCCAGAGGAATATAGTCAGCACAGAAAGAATCGTCGTTACGCACACGAGCTGCCCCGCGAGCTGTCCGTCAGCCCCCATCGCAACCGCCATAGGGTACGAAGCCACAGCAGACGGTGCGGCGAACACAATCATCATTGCGCACAAACTCTCCTCGCGGAAACCCGCCAGCACAGACAACGGCATAAACACCAGCGGCACAACGAACATCCGCAGGAATATTCCCCACGCGAGAAGCCTGCGGTCAGCAACAGCCTCCGCCATGTCAAGCCCGACTCCCAGAGAGATGAAGCTGACCGTTGTAGTGGAGTTCGCGATATTGCGGATGACATACCACACAGGAGCAGGAATAGTTATCCCCAAGCCCTTGACGATAAAGCCGGCAATTGCTCCGATTATCATGGGATTCTTGAATATCGCAAGGAACAGCTGGAGAATGTTTGCCTGCTTCGAGCGTCCGGCCTCGAGGATTATCGCGGAGAATATGTTTATTGCAGGGATGACCAGCACCCCGAGCATCACAACCATTCCCGTCCTGCCTTCGCCGTATAATGCCTCGCACACTGCTATTCCGAACAGTATATAGTTCCCTCTCACTGTCGCCTGTCCGAGAACTGAATACTTCCTGCCGTCCTTAGTGAGGAGCTTCGGGAACGTCATGCTGAAAGCGAAATTCACCAGCAGGCACACCGCGACAAAGATTAATTCCTTCCACGCGAGGCCGTGAGAATAGTCCATGTCGTAGATGTTCTTGAAGAGCAGGAGGGGCATGAACACCTTGAAGATTAAGCGGTCGTATTCCTTCATAGCGGGGCGGTCAATCCATTTTCTGACGCGCGAGAACCAGCCCACAGCCATTAACAGCATGAGCGGCGTAACAACCCTTATTGCGGCAAAAAAACTATCACTCATGAAATTTACTCCTTACTTTCCGGGAAATCGGCGGCAACAAATTATATTTTACTGCTAATTCTTCAGGCGCAAGGCTCTCTGCATCGTCGACGGGAATATATGTTATGTCGTTGTCCTCGTACTTCTTCGGAGCACTCTTCAGGACACACTGCCACGCACATAACTTCAGGGCTTCCGGCTCAGTCATGCCCGCAAGAAGTCTTCTCTGAGCCAGCGCATCCCTGACCCGCGCAATTGTCCCCGACACCCCGACAAACACACACAGCGGACCGATAACCCGCAGTGCGTTCATGATATCACGGAGGCTCAGCGTCAGGCTCATCACTATTCCGGCCAGGAACAGACCGGCGAACCCCGTACACCTGCGCAAAATTCTTCCTGCAGGATAAAGCGAAGCCCGCATCTCCGAAGAGACACAGGCCGCACATACATCAAACGTTCTTGTTTCCCCTAATGCCTGAATGAGTTTCTCGCCCCCGAAGTCCCTTACATGAAGCGTGTGAACCTCAAGGACTCTGAAGCTGTATTCAGGCTGAGGGTTATTACAGCTGATGCACTTCACTCTACAGCATACTTCCTAACGTTGAGAGCATCAACGAGCCCATTATGAGGATGATTGCACCGCCCAGACGCGAGGAAATCTGCGCAAACGGCATGAGCTCCATTCTGTGTGCCGCACTCAGAACCGCAACGTCTCCAGTTCCGCCCATGTTCGACATGCACAGTCCGGCGGTAATTCCTGCCTCGACAGGGTAGAACCCGACGAACGAACCCACAAGCCCCGCTCCGATGAATGCACCGATGCAGGCAAGGAAGCACATAAGCAGGTACATCATCGAGAAGCTCTCGATGACGACATCAAGGCTCAGGTAGCACAGGCCTATTCCGACCATCAGCATCGAGGTGAGATTCTTCATCACGAACTGAAACCACTGGTAGCAGACGACCTCGATGAACTCAGGAAGAAGGTTGAAGATTTTGCAGATTGCCACGCTGATAATCATCCATGCATAGGCGTGAATGTTCACCGACGGCACTAACTTAATCCACACGCCCGCAACGATGTATCCCCACGCGAAGAATGACGTTGCGGCGAGAAGGCCAATCCCTAAATTCGTAACAGTAACGTGATCGCGCTTGGCCTGCATTTCCGGCGAAATCTCGAACTCCGACGGGTCATCACCTGCTCCTGCCTTCATCAGTGCTCCCTGACCGTTCAGGAATTTTCCCACAAGAATCTTCGTGAGCAGACCGGCAAGGACTATTGATGTCGCGTTGCCGATAGCTACTGCAGGGTTCATGATGGAGATTGCCTGTTCGGCGGTCATTGTGCCCGACGATTCGAATATCTTGCTCAGAGGCACAGCACCCGCACCCATTCCGCCGCCCATAATCGGGAGTGCGATAAGGAGGATTGCCTTCACGACTCCGAAGCCGCTCATCTGTCCCGCGATTGCCACGAGTCCGAACGACACGGCGATTGCTCCGAAGATTGCAGGGAAGTAACGTGCCGCTGCTTTCACGAGGAGCTTGCGGTTCATGCCGAGAATTGAGCCGGTAATCAGTGCCGCAATGTAGAAGTCGAGAAATGCTCCTGTAGGCTTGAAGAAGGTATCAATGTTCTTCATGAGCGTTGCTGTGAAGCCCGGCTTTGCGATGAGGCCGGAAATCACGTCGAACACTCCGAAGAAGTTCATGTAGCGCAGGTAGCCCATGCCGAAGATGATAACGACAGGCCCGCCGCCCAAGAACGTATTGACGATAGGAAGATGGTCGCCGAGTTCCTGCAGTATCGCACCGCAGACAATCATGAACGCGAAACATCCTGCCATTCCCGCCGGAAGCACGCCGAGCATTGCGGAGAGAAGAACTATCGCCGCAAACGCCGCAAAGTACTTCGGGGGCAGAGCAAAAATCCTGAAGCCTGAACCGTTTATCGGCTCAATC
>JAFSWZ010000004.1 GCA_017450125.1 Synergistaceae bacterium
ATTCTCAGAGGAGGTATTTTCACGCATGAGCAAAAAACTCGTAGCTGACCTTATCGTAGATTACCTCGAACGCAGAAAAGTCGAATACATCTTCGGCCTCTGCGGACACACAGTAATCGGTATGCTCGACGCTATCAACCGCAACCTCGAAAAGGGCGGCCATCTCCGCTACATCTCCAACAGGCACGAAGCCGTAGCCTCAACCGCCGCTGACGGTTACGCCAGAGTCACGCACAAAGCCTCAGTAGTCATGTGTCACCTAGGCCCCGGAATCACCAACGTCCTTACCGGAGTCGCAAATGCCGCATTCGACTCGATCCCCATGGTCGTATTCGCGGGAGATGTCCCCAGCTACTACTACGGCAAGCACCCTCATCAGGAAGTCAACATGCACGGAGACGCTACACAGTACAGGCTGCTTGAGCCGGTCTGCAAACGCTGCTGGAGAGTCGACGATCCCGAAGCACTCCCCGACATTCTGGATAAGGCCTTCAGGCTCGCAGAGTCAGGCAGACCCGGCCCGGTGCTTATTGATATGCCGATGGACATCTGGAGCAGAGAGATCGAGGAAGACCTCTTTGCCCGCACGTATCAGGACAGCCACATAACCGTCAAGCCCGCTCTTGATCCTGCATGTGCAAAGGCCATCGCCAAGAGACTCATCGAGGCTAAAGCTCCCGTGATTCACGCAGGCGGAGGAATTTTGTTAGCGCAGGCTTCCGCAGAACTCGCAGCACTCGCGGAATTTCTGGACATCCCGATTTCCCGCACTCTTATGGGTCAAGGCTGCGTCAGTGATCTTCATCCTCTGATGGTCGGTCAGACAGGCTTCTGGGGACTCGCGCACACTCACGCTTTCACGCTGGGAGCTGATGTGATTCTCGCACTTGGTACTAGATTCGCGGAGGCTGACTCGTCAAGCTGGTATCAGGGCGTAACGTTCGACCCTTCAACAACGAAATTCCTTCAGATCGACATTGACCCCACAGAGATCGGCAGAAATTACCCCGTCGAAATCGGAGCAGTAGCGGATTTGAAGTTAGCACTTGCTCAGATTCTTGAGGCCGCTAAAGCCATTAAGCCCGAAGGCATCAAGAGGCCCGGACTCCGTGAAGGTATCGCCAAAGCAAAAGCCGAGTTCAAGGAATCCGTCAAGGCAATCACCGAAGATTTACGCTTCCCGATGACTCCTCAGAGAATACTCAAGGACGTAAAAGAAGCCATCCCGGAAGATGCATTAATCTTCACCGATGTAGGCTGGAACAAAAACGGAGTTGCGCAGCAGTTCACCGTAACCATACCCGGAACAGTACACCACTCTTCAGGACTCGCAACAATGGGCTTTGGAGCGTCAGCAGTTCTCGGCGGCAAAAAGGCAGCTCCCGACAAAATATGCATTGCCCTTATCGGAGACGGCGGTTTTGGTGTCAACCCGACATGCATGGCTACTGCAGTTGAGGAAGGTATCGCCTGCACTTGGGTCGTCATGAACAACTTGGCCTTCGGAAC
>JAFSWZ010000005.1 GCA_017450125.1 Synergistaceae bacterium
AGAATACCCGCCCCTTACGCCGTCAAGATAACCCGTGATGAGTTCCTTGCACAGAAAGAATGACGCATCTTCACCTTCAGGCAGACCGTGATAGCGTATCCCGTAATTGCTGGCGTAAGTGAATCCGCTCTTGCCGTAAAACGCGATATTCCCCTCGAAACATACTGCACCGCACCCTAACTCTGCAGCCTTCTCCAGCGAATAGTCCAGCAGAATTTTTCCGTAGCCTCTGCGTTTGAGGTCATTGCGTATACATATCGGCCCCATCGCCATTACTGGAATGCTCCTGCCGTCATCAGCCTTAATTTCCGCACGCATGAACATATTCTGGCCTATAAGCTCGCCGTTCATCTCCATCACAAAATCGAGTTCGCGGACAAATGCCGGGTCATTCCTGAGCTGATGCAGTACGTAATGTTCAAGACATCCCGGACGATAAACATTCCAGAAAGAATCTCTCACTAAATTTTCGACTTCACGCTGTTCTTCTTCCCGCTCCAAACGGATAACGTAATCATTCATCATCTCTATACACAAAATCTCCCCCTGCTTGTCTGGAACAGAGGGAGAATTTTTGCTCAATGCCTGCTACTTCTTCAGGCTGTCTATTATGGCCTTAGCCTCTGCCTCTGCACTCTCGCCGTCGAGCCAGAACACAACAAGTATGTATTCTTTCTCGTCCTCAAGAATGTAGTTGAGGGTGCTGTACTCCTTGCCCTCGCTCTCATCCGTCGAACGGTACACAGCAGCCTTCACGCCGTTAATCTCTTCACGAGTGAGATTTTTAGGTGCAGCGAAAGAATCCAAGAACTCCTCAAACGATTCATTCTTCGGGAACTCGTACACGTCAAAGTCCATCAGAGTTTCGTCGCTCTTGTAGTAAGCCGTCTGGCCTTCTTCCTTGTCAGCGTCAGTAACTTCACCGTTCACGAAGCTGTCGGGTGCTGTAACTGTGAGCGACCCTAACGAAATATCACGTGCACACGCCGCACCGGCAAACAGCATCACGGCCAAGAGTGCCGCAAAAATTCTTCTTGCCATTAGTCAGTCCAGCCTCTAGATTTCTCTATTGCTTTCTTCCAGCCAGCATAGGCCGCTTCACGCTCATCTGCTCCCAGTTCAGGAGAGAACTTGTGATCCTGTGCCCAGTTCGCGCGGATGTCTCCCTCGTCCTTCCAGAAGCCAGTAGCCAGTCCCGCAGCATATGCCGCACCGAGTGCCGTCGTCTCGTTCACCACAGGACGCACAACATCAGCTCCGAGAACGTCAGCCTGCAGCTGCATGAGCAAATTGTTCACGACAGCTCCGCCGTCAACTTTGAGGGCAGCTAACTTCTTGCCGGAGTCCTTCTCCATTGCCTCGATAACGTCGCGGGTCTGGTAGCACAGGCTTTCCAATGTCGCGCGGATAATGTGCTCTTTGCGGACGTAGCGGGTGAGTCCGACGATTGCGCCTCTTGCTGTCATGTCCCAGTAAGGCGCGAAGAGTCCGGAGAACGCGGGCACGAAGTAGATTCCTGCGGAGTCCTTGACCTTTCCGGCGTAGTACTCGGTAACTGGAGCATCATCTACCATCTTGAGGTTGTCCCTCAGCCACTGGATAGCTGCTCCTGCAATCGCGATCGATCCCTCGAGGGCGTAATAGCACTTGCCGGGTTCGCGTGAGTAGAATGCTGTAGTAAGCAAGCCGTTCTTTGAGGGAATGGGCTTATCGCCGATGTTCATCAGCATGAAGCAGCCTGTACCGTAGGTGTTCTTGGCCTCGCCTTCACTCAAGCACGCCTGACCGAATAACGCTGCCTGCTGGTCGCCTAAGTCTCCAGCTACAGGGATTGCTCCTCCGAACGGGCCGTCCTTTGCTGTCATTCCGTAGACTGCGCTCGAGGGCATAATCTTAGGCAGCATTGACGCAGGAACTTGAAGCTCCTTCATCATCTCTTCGTCCCACTGGCACGTCGCAATGTTCATCAGCAGGGTACGTGATGCGTTGGACACGTCGGTAACATGAACGCCTCCGTTGACTCCGCCGGTCAAGTTCCAGATTAAACACGTGTCAGTGTTTCCGAAGAGCAGCTCGCCTTTCTCTGCCTTCGCTCGTGCGCCCGGTACGTTGTCGATAATCCAGCGAATCTTTGTGCCTGAGAAATAGGGGTTAATCAGAAGGCCGGTGATGTCCTTGACTTTGCCCTCGCCCTTCTCGTTCTGTCCCCAGCCGGGCTTCTTGAGCCACTCCGCACAGAAATCCTTAGTCCTTGTGCACTGCCAGACTATTGCGTTGTAGATGGGCTTGCCTGTTGCTTTGTCCCACACTACGGTAGTCTCGCGCTGGTTCGTGATGCCCACTGCGGCTATGTCGTCTGCTGAGGCGTTGACTGCGGCGAGTGCTCCT
>JAFSWZ010000006.1 GCA_017450125.1 Synergistaceae bacterium
TCCCCAGCTACTACTACGGCAAGCACCCTCATCAGGAAGTCAACATGCACGGCGACGCAACACAGTACAGACTTCTTGAGCCTGTCTGCAAACGCTGCTGGAGAGTCGACGACCCAGAAGCACTCCCCGACATTCTGGATAAGGCCTTCAGGCTTGCAGAGTCCGGAAGACCCGGCCCGGTGCTTATCGATATGCCGATGGACATCTGGAGCAGAGAGATCGAAGAAGATTTATTCGCCCGCACATATCAGGACAGCCACATCACAGTGAAGCCCGCTCTTGATCCCGCATGTGCAAAAGCAATCGCCAAGAGACTCATCGAGGCCAAAGCTCCAGTGATTCACGCAGGCGGAGGAATTTTGTTAGCTCAGGCTTCCGCAGAACTTGCAGCACTCGCGGAATTTCTTGACATCCCGATTTCACGCACTCTTATGGGTCAGGGCTGCGTCAGTGATCTTCATCCGCTGATGGTCGGTCAGACTGGCTTCTGGGGACTCGCTCATACACACGCTTTCACGCTGGGAGCAGATGTGATTCTTGCGCTGGGGACACGTTTCGCGGAGGCTGACTCTTCGAGCTGGTATCAGGGCGTAACGTTCGATCCTGCAACAACGAAATTCCTTCAGATCGACATTGACCCCACAGAGATCGGCAGAAATTACCCCGTCGAAATCGGTGCAGTAGCAGACCTGAAACTTGCGCTTGCTCAGATTCTTGAGGCAGCAAAAGCCATCAAGCCCGAAGGCATAAAACGCCCCGGACTCCGTGAAGGCATCGCGAAGGCAAAAGCTGAGTTCAAAGAGGAAGTCAAAGCTATCACCGAAGATTTACGCTTCCCGATGACTCCGCAGAGGATTCTCAAGGACGTAAAAGAGGCTATCCCTGAGGACGCACTAATCTTCACCGATGTAGGCTGGAACAAAAACGGTGTCGCACAGCAGTTCACGGTTACGATTCCCGGAACAGTTCACCACTCTTCAGGACTCGCAACGATGGGCTTCGGAGCGTCAGCAGTTCTCGGCGGCAAAAAAGCTGCTCCCGATAAGATCTGCATTGCCCTTATCGGCGACGGCGGTTTTGGTGTCAACCCGACATGCATGGCTACAGCGGTTGAAGAGGGTATAGCTTGTACTTGGGTAGTCATGAATAACATGGCTTTCGGTACGATCGCAGGACTCGAAAACGCAAACTATCACACGAAATTCGGTACTACCTTCCACACGCCGGACGGCGCAGCATATTCGCCTAACTGGGCAAAAGTCGCTGAGGGCTACGGAGTCGAGGCTATCAGAGTCAATTCTGCTGAGGAGTTCGCTCCAGCAATGAAGAAGGCTGTAGAGGCCAACAAAGCCGGTAAGCCGTTCTTGGTTGAGGCTATCATGGAGAATATCCCTGTGCCTACACCGGGCTGCTGGAACATCAACGACATCTACACGCCGGGCGAGCTTGTCAAAGAAGGCAAACTTGTAAAGAAGGACGAAAACGGCAGATATATTCCGCCGTCACACGTTAAATCACACATAACGAAGTAATTTTTTGAGAGGAGTTTTTCTACTACAATGGCACATCATGAAGTAACACCCGAAGAAATCGCCATGCTCGAAGAAATGGTGAAGAAGGCCAGAGCCGCAGCAGAAGTTATAGCGACTTACGATCAGGACAGAGTCGACCACCTTTGCCGCGCAATTTGTGCAGCACTCTACCCGTTGAAGGTCTGGGGACCGATTTGCGACGAAGCAGTTGACGAGACCAGA
>JAFSWZ010000007.1 GCA_017450125.1 Synergistaceae bacterium
CGTTTTCTTCTCTGCGGGGGTCAATCAGGAAGATTGCATCAGGCGTGGAAGTCATGTTGGCGATGCCGCCCAGATACTTCTCGAGCTTGAGCTGTTCCTGCTTGATCATGGCGATTTCCTTCTTGGTGAACTCTTCCCACGTGCCTTCCTCGTCGTACTTCCTGAGTTCGAGCATACGGGAAATCCTGCGGCGTATCGTCGGGAAATTGGTCATCAGTCCTCCCAGCCATCTCTGGTTGATGTAGAACTGCCCGCACCTTGTTGCTTCGTCGCGGATTGTCTCCTGAGCCTGACGCTTAGTCCCCACAAAGAGAACGTGCCCGCCGTTTGCGGCTGTCTCGCGGATGAAGTCATACGCACGGTCAAGGCCCTTGACGGTCTTCTGAAGGTCAATGATGTAGACTCCGTTGCGTTCGGTGAAAATATAGGGCTTCATCTTGGGGTTCCAGCGGCGTGTCTGATGTCCGAAGTGGACTCCGCATTCGAGCAACTGCTTCATACTAGCTACTGCCATAAAGAATAAATACCTCCTAAAGGTTGATATATGCGCTCATTCATAATCCCGCCGTCAAGAAGACGGGACACCTTTAACGAGAAATGAGCGTAAAGATTTGTATCGGTGTCAGGTAAGTATATCACAAGGGGAATTAGTACTGAGCACAAACTTTTGAAAGACGCGGAAGAAAAATATTGCAATGAACCTGTAAGGAAGAACACAAAAACAACGGACAAGTTTTATGCTATAATCATACTTACCGAAAATATGAAGCACACGACTTTGCGGGTGCGAACCGCAAATCTTAATCTTGTCCTGTGTCCATTATAGCATAGTGTGCGGACAAGGTGATTGTTAGTTGTGTGCAGAAATCGATTTTGCGCGCGGATTGTATCTGCATTAAGCAGTGAATATTGATTCGGCGCAATATTTATATCTATAACAATACAGGAGGCTGTTCGGACTGATGTGGAATCGCATCAAGAAGTTCATCAATGCTACAGCAATCCAAATCTTCAGTGTGTGGTACAGTCTGCCGCTGATGTTCGTAGCACTTGCCAGGAAGCTCAGGATCAGCAAGGGCGAAAGGATGCTCACCTACACTTCGGCAAATGCATTCACTAGGGTGTTCAGCAAGTTCTCACGGTACTACGGGCTGATAGAGTTTTTGCCGAAGTCTGCTGAGGACGTTACGGCGTGCAATCTCTTGACGGACACTAAGGATAGAGAGTACGCCGTAGTGATTCAAGGGCCCGTGCTGAACGGATTTACTGCGGAGAGCATCAGAGTGTACAGGAAGATATTACCGAAAGCACATATTATCGTCAGCACGTGGAAGGGCACGGACGGGAAACTTGCTGACGAGCTCCGGGAGCTTGCGGATGACGTTCTGCTTAACGAGCCGCCGGAGACAAACGGACTGCTGAACGTGAACTATCAGGCTAAATCGTCATATGCCGGAATGAAGAGAGCGAGCGAGCTGGGGATACCCTACGCGATAAAGATACGCTCCGACATGCGGATGTATACGCCGATGGTGTTCGAGTACATGAAGAGCCTGATTGAGGCGTTCCCGCTGGATGAGTCGGTCTCACAGCGGCAGAAGGAGCGGATAATTGCAACTTCAAGAGGTGGGGCTGTCGCGAGAAAGTACTTTATCCGTGATTACTTCTACTTCGGGGCAACGCGGGATCTCCTGAACTTCTTCGATTTTCCTCCTGACCCGGTAAATTACAGCGGCTTAACTACAGAGGACATAGGTCTTTACCTGCACAGCATCAAAAAATGGGTGGACGACAACGGCGAAAACCTGATACACGTATCACCCGAAATTCAGCTGACGAAATCATACCTACAGCGCACAACTACAGGCAATTGCGAGTCAACCGTAAAACGTTTCTGGGAGGATGTCAGTAAACGCTTCCTTATAGTAAGCCTTTCTGAGCTGCGGCTCTACTGGGACAAGTACAATGCTTTTAGAGTGAACTTCTGGAACATGGGGCAAACTTGGGACGGCCAGCCTAAAACGGACGAGGGCAGAGATTTCATCACTCCTCTATGCCTGTCTCTGATAAAGGGACATTTATTGTACAGCAGCAATCTTGAAGAAGCACACAGGTACAGGATTGAGCCTTTCCATAATCTCGGAACTTTCTGCAGCGGCTATGAACATATCGATGAGGTCCTGAAAGATTTTCCGCTTTTGAGGGGAGACGGTCAGCATTAACATTCTCGCACACAGAGGCTGCTTCACTTCCGCTTTTACGCCCAATTCACCCGCCGCACTCCTCGAAGCCTGCAGGAGAGGTTACGGCATTGAGACGGATCTGCGCGATCTCTCGGGCCGCCTCGTAATCGCACATGACCCTGCCGGGGCTGACTCGCCGGACGTTGCGGAATTGCTGGGCTCTCTCGCACGGTTCAACGCTCAGTGCTGCTTTGCCCTTAACATCAAGGCTGACGGTCTCGCATCGATGCTCAGAGACTGCCTCGCGAAGTTCAGCATCAGCAATTACTTCACGTTCGACATGTCTGTTCCGCAGATGCTCAGCTACAGGGACGCAGGACTCTCATTCTTCACAGGGCAGAGCGACATTCAGCCCTCGCCTGTGCTCTATGACGAGGCGGCGGGAATCTGGGCTGACTGTTTCACGTCAACGGACTGGATCACCTCAAGCATCATCAGCGGACACATCAGGAACGGCAAGAGAATATGCTTTGTATCGCCGGAACTTCACGGGCGCAATGATTATTATGCATTCTGGGAAAAGCTCAAGGGTTGGGATGACGATGAAGCCTTAATGCTCTGTACAGATTTCCCTGACGAGGCATATGAATTTTTTACAGGGAGGCGCAGAAATGACGCGGATTAAGGCTGTCCTGTTCGACATGGACGGCGTATTGATTGACGCTAAGGACTGGCATTATGAGGCACTCAACAAAGCACTCGGGCTCTTCGGGCTGACCATAAGCCGCTACGACCACCTTCACACTTTCGACGGGCTTCCGACGCGCGACAAGCTCAAGATGCTCAGCGAGCAGTACTTCCTGCCGTCTCAGCTTCACAGCTTCATCAACAAGGTGAAGCAGAGGTACACACTCGAGATAACGAACGCGATGTGCCGCCCGATGTTCCAGCATGAATACGCGCTCTCAAGGCTGAAGCATGAAGGGTTCAAGATTGCGGTGTGCTCAAATTCTGTCAGGGCGACAATAGAGCTCATGATGAGTCTTTCAGGCCTCAGCGGATACATCGACCTCATCCTCTCGAACGAGGACGTAACCCGGGCAAAGCCTGACCCCGAAATTTATACCGCCGCTATGGAAAAACTCGGCATGACTCCCGGTGAGTGCCTCGTCATTGAGGACAACCCTAAGGGCATTGCGGCAGGCAGAGCCAGCGGTGCGTTCGTGCTTCCGGTCGCTGGTGTCTACGATGTCAACTACTGGAACATCAGGGACGCAATAACAAAGTTCGAGGAGGGCGGCCATGATTAATATTCTTATCCCGTCGATGGGCAAATCTTTATTCTTCAAGGACAGCTATTTCCCCAAGCCCATGATTGAAGTTGCCGGGAAGACTATGCTTGAACAGCTCGCAGAAAACTTCAGCACAATACCTGACAGAAGGTTTATATTCATATTCTCGCGCAAAGACTGCACAGAGTTTCACCTTGACGAGTCCGCAAAGATTCTCACGGATTACGCAGCTGAAGTCATCGTGCTGGAAGAAGAGACAGCGGGAGCGTTGTGCACGTGTCTCATGGCGGCCGATCTTATCAACAGCGAATCCCCCTTAATCATCTCGAACGCCGACCAGATAATCAGCACTGATTTCGCAGGCATCTTGGCCAAGTTTGAGGACGAGTCGGCAGAAGCAGGGCTGATTACGTTTGACAGCATACATCCGAGATGGAGCTATGCACGGATAAAAGACGGCGAAGTCATAGAGGTTGCGGAGAAGCGTCCGCTCTCGAAGAATGCCATTGCGGGCTTCTACTGGTACAGGCACGGGAGCACGTTTATTAGAGCGGCTCAGAGAGCAGTCCTGAAGGGCAGCGAATTGAACGGCAGGTACTACATCTCGTCGTCAGTGAATGAGGTGATCCTTGAGGGCGGAAAGGTAGCGTATTTCCCTGTAGGGCGGGACTGCTATCACTCGTTCTATTCGCCGGAGAAGATTACGGATTATGAGGAGGGGCTTAGGGCATGAGGACAGCGAAACTTTCGGACATGGTCAAAGGCTGGTTCATAGGGAATTTTTCCCCGAGCATGTACCGTACGAATGACTGCGAAGTCGCGGTGAAGAACTATTCAGCCGGAGACCGCGAGGAGAAGCATTACCACAAGATAGCGACGGAATACACGGTAATAATCAGCGGCAGAGTAAGAATGTTCGGGCAGGAGTTCGGCGAAGGGGATATTATCGTGGCCGAGCCCGGAGATGCTACGGACTTCAAGGCACTTACGGACGCGGTGAATGTTGTAGTGAAGATACCGGGTGCGAACAACGACAAATATATTTCACGGGAGGAATAAAAGTACGGGTCTGCTCAACGATTCGGCCTCAATGAGAATCTGCACTTTGTGTTCTCTACTCATGAAGCAGTTTTCTCACAGCCAACAAATCCGGCGCATCGGCCCGCAAAATCAATAAGGACTGTGCGGAACTCATGGGGCTCGGAGATGCGGGCTCAAGGGTCAGGCAGGTTCAAGCGTACAGTCAAATACGTACTAAGGCTCAGGAGGTAATTGACATGCTCAATATAGTTATACCAATGGCGGGAAGAGGCAGCCGCTTCGCAAACGCAGGCTACACAACGCCGAAGCCGCTGATCAGCGTTCACGGGCATATGATGATTGAATGGGTAGTACGCAATATCACTCCGTCGTACCCTCACAGGTTCATATTCATCTGCCAGCATGAGCATATAGAGACATTCGCGCTTGATGATGCTCTGCGGAAAATGGCTCCTGAATGCGAAATTGTGGAGATTGACCATATCACTGAGGGAGCAGCATGCACAGTTCTGCTTGCCGAGAAGTATATAGACACCGGCGATGCTTTGATGATTGCTAACAGCGACCAGTTTGTGGACACGGATATTAACGCGTACCTTGAGGCTATGGGAGATTCTGACGGGCTGATCATGACGATGCCGGCCACTCATCCGAAGTGGAGCTACATAAAGTATGACGCTGGCGGAAGGGTTACGCTTGTCCGTGAAAAAGAAGTGATTTCCGACGAAGCAACCGTCGGAATCTACAACTACAGGCACGGCAGGGATTTCGTGAAATACGCTCACCAGATGGTAGACAGGAATATACGCGTGAACGGAGAATTTTACGTTGCTCCTGTGTACAACGAAATGATAGAAGCTGGGATGAACATAGGCTTTTACGACATAGGCAGCAGGATGTACGGTCTAGGGACTCCTGAGGACCTTGAAGAGTTCATGAAGCTGGACTTGTGCAGTTCATACTGGAACTGAAAAACAAATCCCCCGTGAGAATCTGCGCGGGGGCAATATTCTTGATATGCTGCTTTACATTCAGCTCGCCGGAACTTCCATCGGGTACTGGCCGTCAAAACATGCCTTGCAGTACACGTCCTCCCCGCAGACTTCACGCAGGCTCTCTTCACTGAGGTACGTAACCGAGTCTGCCCCGAGATACTCGCAGATTTCCTCGCGCGAACGCTGGACGGCTATAAGTTTCTCCCTGTGCGGCGTGTCTATCCCGAAGTAGCACGAGTAACGCACTTCCGGCGAGGCCGCGCACGCGTGAACCTCCTTCGCCCCTTCATCGCGGAGCAGCTTCACGATTCGGCGCAGGGTTGTGCCCCTCACGATTGAGTCATCAATCAGGATCAAGCGTTTGCCCTCGATGTTGTGCTTTATCGTCGCGAGCTTGATTCGTACTGCCGCGTCCCTCTGCTCCTGGTCAGGCAGAATGAACGTCCGCCCCATGTACTTATTCTTGATGAGACCTTCGCCGTACGGAATCCCCGAAGCCTCCGCGTAGCCTATCGCCGCAGGAATCCCCGAGTCCGGCACGGCCATAACTACGTCCGCATCAATCCTGCCCTGACGGGCGAGCATCATCCCGCAGCGTCGCCTGAAGTCGTACACGCTGACCCCGTCGACGATTGAGTCCGGGCGCGCAAAGTACACCAGCTCGAACACGCAGAGCTTCTTCCTGCACCAGCACGAAGGCTCGAGGGAGTGCAGGCCTTCACGGTCAATGATGACTATCTCGCCTGGCTGAACATCCCTCACGAACTCAGCATCAAGTGCCTCGAGAGCGCATGTCTCCGACGCAAGCACGAAGCCTTCCTCCTGCTTGAGACGGCCGATGCACATCGGGTGAAGTCCGTACGGGTCTCTTACACCAATCAGCTTGTCCCCTATCGTCAGAACAAGAACGTACGCTCCCTTGATGAGGCTCATTGCGTTGCGTATTCCGGCCTCAACGCCGCGTGCTCCGTGCTGGCAGATTAGGTTGAGGATGGATTCTGAATCTGTCGTCGAGTGGAAGATTGCTCCCTCATCCGTGAGCATCTCGCGGAGGGAGTCGGCGTTCACTAGGTTTCCGTTGTGAGCTAGGGCAAGTTCCCCGAGCCTGCAGATTGCCGCTAAGGGCTGGGCACTGCGTTCGCTCTTGTCTCCGGCGGTGGAGTAACGGACATGACCGATGGCTATGTTGCCCGGCATGTTCAGGGCAGAACCCCGAAACACCTCCCCGACGAGCCCGAGCCCCTTGCGAAGCTCAATGTGTCCGCCGTTGTTGGCGGCTATTCCTGCGGATTCCTGCCCTCTGTGCTGCAATGCGTAAAGCCCGTAATAGACGAGGGGCGCAGCGTTCTTGGCCTCGTCCTTGCGGTATATCCCTATCACTCCGCACTCCTCGTGTAATTCGTCAAGCATTGGTTATGCGCCTGAAAATCTCTTCGTAGGCTTCTTCTACTCTGCCCATGTCTCTCCTGAACCTGTCCTTGTCGAGCTTCTCGTTGGTCTTTGCGTCCCAGAAACGGCATGTGTCAGGAGAAATCTCGTCGGCCAAGATTATCGTGTCGTCAGGAAGCCTTCCCGCCTCTATCTTGAAGTCTATCAGCTTCACGCCGATACCCGCGAAAAACTCCTTCAGCGCATCGTTCACACCGAAAGCCAGCCTGCGTATCTGTTCCAGCTCCTCCTCCGTCGCAACTCCCAGCGCAATAATGTGGCTGTCGTTGATGAGCGGGTCATTGAGCGCGTCATCCTTCAGCGAGAACTCCAGAGTCGGGCGCAGAAGCTCCCTGCCTTCCTCGACACCGTAACGCTTCGAGAACGACCCTGCCGCAACGTTCCTGATGATTATCTCGAGCGGAACGATCTTCACGGCACGCACGACTGTTTCACGGTCAGAGAGTTCTTCCACAAAGTGAGTGCGTATGCCCTTGCCCTCAAGAAGACGGAACATGATATTACTCATGCGGTTGTTGATGATGCCTTTGCCGGTTATCGTGCCCTTCTTGAGGCCGTTGAAGGCTGTCGCGTCGTCCTTGTACTCGACAATGTAGTAGTCAGGGCTGTCGGTCGCAAATACCTTCTTGGCCTTGCCCTCGTATATCTGGTTCAGTTTGGTGATGTTCATGCTGTTAGTCCTTTCGCGTGGAATGCGCAATATTATACAGCGTTATCATCATCGTAATCGTAGAAGTCCCTGCGCTTCCAGTACCACAGTCCCAGCGCAAGACCTGCACACGCAAAGCCCGCCGCCAGTCCGCCAACAACGTAGTCAACACGTACGGGGTTTCCGAGCAGAGAAGTCCCGTAGCCCGCAAGAGCGTAGCCGAAACCTATCATGCTCAAAAGTGATAGTGTGGTGATGAACAGTCTCATGAATCTTTCTGCCTCCCTCGATTGGTTGCCGGTATAATAAACCACATTCACAATTATTCCGAGAATTAACTAATCACAAAATTTACTGCAAAGGAGTTTTTCACAATGCGAAGATATTTCTGCCTCATCATAATGCTGGCAATAAGTTTCTTCACTGCTCCGTCTTACTCTGAAGAGGAGATGCGCAAGCCCGTAACGGCTCCGCTGTCCCCGCGCTTCCTGGAGTGGCAGGCAAAGCAGCTCAACAGTGGCAAGCGGTCTGCTGATGCCTCGCCAGCGTCATCACCGCTCGTCAGCAACAATGCTCTTACCGGTGAAGACTACAGCGGCTACGTGCCTTTCCCGGTAGACTTGTCGTATCTTGCTGACAACCCGCCGGACGAGAATTTCGGTCTGTTTGCCCCGAACTACAAGGCCAGTGCTTCGGACACAAAATATGACCTCAGGAGCAGTAATCTTGTTACGAGCGTCAAGGATCAGAACCCTTACGAGACTTGCTGGGCACACGCCACAATCGGCGCGATGGAGTCCAACGCCCTCAAGAACGCTCTGGGAACGGTCGACCTGTCGGAGATGCACGCCGCGTACTTCAGCTTCATCAACTCCACAAAGTCAAAGGCGTTCTACAACATGAGCTCCTTTACTGCCGCGATGGGACACGGCGGAAACGCCTTCTACCCCACCGCACTATACTCACGTCTTGACGGCCCTGTGCTAGAGAGCGACGTACCTTACGGCGCGAACAGAGAACCCAACAGCAAAACGCCGGACAGCTACCAAAGAGCCCTGAGGCTCAAGGACGTGTACCTTCTTACGTTCGTCGGCGGCGACGGGCAGAGGGTCAACGACAACAGGGCTTCCGTCAAACAGAGGATAGTAGACAACGGCGGAGTCATGGCGAGCTACTACCACTTAGACAGCGGCTACCAGACTACGACAGACGGCGGAACTTCCTACTACAACAGCAGCGAGACCACTAACCACGCGGTACTTATCGTGGGCTGGGACGACAACTACTCGCGCACAAACTTCAAGTCGAGGCCGAACATGGACGGGGCTTGGCTGTGCAAGAACTCGTGGGGCACAGGCTGGGGAACGGGCGGCTACTTCTGGATGTCGTACGCAAGCTACCTTGTTGAAGGGACAGCTTTTGTTGTCGAGAAGAACAATCCTGACCTCAAGGCGTATTACTATGACGCGCTGGGCTGGTGCACTAGCATGGGCTGGCCTGGTTCGGACAATTACGCGGCAAACGTCTTCAAGGCAGAGCGTTCGGGCGAAAGGCTCATCGAGGTAGGACTGTATGCACCCGCGAACAATAAGAGCTACGAGATAAGCATCTACACGGATCTTGGTTCGTCAATGCCGTCATCACCGGTCAAAGCTCCGGCGGCGGCAACAAAGACGGTCTCGATAGCGTACGCAGGCTACCACACTATCACGCTTGATGCTCCTGTACCGCTCACGCAGAATCAATATTTTTCCGTTGTCGTGAAGTACAAGGATCAGGAGATGATGCCGGTAGAAAAGAAGGTATCAGGTTTCTCCGACAACGCATCAATAGAGGCAGGGAGCTTTTTCTCCTACAACGGCACAAGCTGGCAGACCGGCTCGCAGTTCAGCTCCAGCAACGCGACGATAAAGGCATTCACGACGACGGCGGCTTCTGACACAGCACCCGACATCAAGACCACATCCCTCACGGTAGCAGCACTGGACGTGGAGTATTCCGCAATGCTCTCTGCTTTCGGCCAAGTGCCCATGACGTGGAGCGTTACAGCAGGAAGTCTGCCTGACGGGCTGACGCTGAACCCCAACACGGGCGTGATTTCCGGCATCCCAACCACGAAGGGTGAATACACGTTCACCGTAGAAGCTCGCAACACAAAGGGTGCTGACACGCAGGAACTGACCATCACGGTAACCGACCTGCCCGTCATCGTAACTTCTGCCTTCACTGCCTACAAGGGCAACTCGTTCGAAGGACAGCTTCAGCTGAATATAAGCATGCCAGCAGAGTGGAGCGCGGAAGGACTTCCGGGCGGATTGAAACTCGACAGCGAGAGCGGCTTAATCTCCGGCAAGCCCAAGAAGACGGGAGAATTCAGCGTTACGGTAACAGCCACGACTTCTGCCGGAACGACGCTCCCTGTTACAGTTATCATCACGGTGAACGACGCGCCGACCAAGCCGAGCATCAAGACATCCAAGCTCACGCAGATAACCATAGGCGACTCGGTTACCGACAAGCTGCAGTACTCCGGCACTGAACCGATAACGTTCGAGGCTATTGAGGGGATGCCGGACGGTCTTTACCTTGACTCAAGCACCGGGCAATTCAGCGGGACGCCGACGGAGGCCGGGAACTTCACAATAAAGGTTACCGCCCGGAACATCTACAACGACCTAAAGGACAAAGATCCGACCGTCAAGAAGATAAAGCTGGTAGTTATGGCAGTTGCACCGAAGATAGACGTACCAGAGATACTTGGCCCGGCAAGAGTTAATGAGCCTTACAGCACGACAATAACACTTTCTGAGGGCACGGCGCAGGCTACGACGTGGAAGGCCTCAGGACTGCCGAAGGGTATGGTACTGAGCTGCGACAGTTCCTATAACTGGTACATCATAGGAACTCCGACGAAGGCAGGTAACTTCAACGTGAAGCTGACGGCAAAAAACAACGCGGGCACGGACAAGACGGACAAGATTCCGTTCCCTGTGTACGCAGTGCCGGAGATTACGACGAAGGCACTCAAGAACGCGACGACGGACAAGGCTTACTCCGTGAAGCTGGCGGCCAAGAACTCGCCGACACAGTGGACTGTAAGCGGTCTTTACGGCACAGGCCTCACCCAGAGCAGCGACGCTAAGGGCAACGTACTCATTGCTGGAACGCCGACAGTGCCGGGTGAATACGCCATAACGGTAACCGCGAGCAACGAAGCCGGATCAGCAACTAAGGAATTTACGCTGACGATAAACGGAGTAAAGCCGAAGATAAAGGCATCGCTACAGAAGGGCAAGACCGGCACAGCGTACGAGGGCACAATCACCGTAACGGGCACGAAGCCTCTGGAGATAAGCTACAGCATCGCCGAAGCTGACAGAACAAAGCACGGCTTCAACAGCCTCGAGGAACTTGGCCTGACGTTCACGGCAAATTCTTCGACGGGTATAGCGACGATTACGGGAACTCCGCCGTACTCGGTGAAGGGACTTCCGCTCACCATCTCGGCGACCAATGCTGCGACGGGTGATTCGCCGGTCGTCAAGAAGGTGAAGCTGACGATCGCGGGGGACAAGCCGGTGTTCACAGCTCCTGCTGATTCGAAGCCGACAATTTCTCCTGCGGCAGGAACAACAGTCGCGGTGAATCTTGAGGTTACGGGAAGCCCGAAGATGACGTGGAGCATGAAGGGAGCTGCTGGCTTTACGCTTACGCCGGACACGGAGAACCCCCTCAAGGCGACGCTGACAGGTTCAGCACCGTCGAAGAAAGTGAGCATCACGGTAACAGCCCAGAACGCTGACGGCAAAGCGGCGAAGAAGATAACCATCAACGCGGCATCAACTGCCTCGAACACAACGGCACTGCCTGAGAACTACGGCGAGGCACGCCCGGACGCGATAAAGTTCGGTGAACCGCGTACAGCCGGAGCACTCACGGACGCTGAACGCAGAGTGATTGAGACGGAGGGTTACGCGATAGCCGCAGTTCTGCCGGAAATCAGCGTGAACGTGTCGGGGATGTATGACCTCGAGGCCGAGCTTGACGGTAAGGCGGAGACCGGCGCAAAGCTGGTGTGGCTGGCGTTCGCTGAGCCTAAGTCGGAGGATGACGGGATTGCGGAGTTCTTTGACGAGGACGGCGCGGAGATCGAGGGAGTTCCCGAGTCGCACAAAGTAACGGTGTCCGTGTGGCTCAACGAAGGGACTACGTACAGGCCTGTTATAGCAGTGAAGCAGTAACAGCGCGGAAAAGAATTGCCCACCTGCCTTCGCGGTAGGGGGTTTTGTTGTCAGAACTGGAAGTACACGAACGGGTTTTCGCCTGTGAACATGAGCATCAGAATCAACCCGACAAAAACGAAGTACGCAGTCATTCCCTCAATGGTGCTGAGATTCAGGAGAGGACAGAAGCCCTCCGCCTCAGCAAGTCCATCACGCTTAGACCTCATGACGGCGCAGGCCTCCGAGACTATCAGGATAACCGCCGCTATGAATGCCCACGAGAACGGCTGAACAATTCCGGGCTTCAGGGTGAATATCCTCTTGATGACGAGCCATGCCTTGCCGAAAGTCTCTGCCCTGAAGAATATCCACGTGAACGAGATGAACGCGAACACTACGGGTATCTTCACGGGAGATTTTCTGCGCGGAGGAAACAGCTTCTCGAGGCACAATGCAATGCCGTTGAGGCCTCCCCAGAAAACGAACGTCCAGTCCGCTCCGTGCCACAAACCGCCGAGAAGCATGGTTATCATGACGTTGACGAGCTGACGGAACTTCCCGTGCCTGTTTCCGCCTAACGGAATGTACAGGTAATCCCTGAGCCAGCCTGACAGCGAGATGTGCCACCGCCGCCAGAACTCCGAGACACTGCGCGAGATGTACGGGAGGTTGAAGTTCACGGCGAAGTCATAGCCCAGACACTTTGCGCAGCCCGTCGCAATGTCGCTGTAGCCCGAGAAGTCAAAGTATATCTGCATTGAGTACGACACGACAGCAAGGAGTATTGTCGCCCAGTGGAAGGCCGCCGGTGTCCTGAAGACATCATCAACGAACACGGACAGGTTGTCAGCGAGCACGGCCTTCTTGAAGAAGCCCATCGCCATAACCTGAATGCCTGCGCAGAAGTTAGAGGCTGTGAGCCTGCGCGACGGGTCATGAAGCTGTGGCAGGAAGTCCGAAGCCCTGACTATCGGCCCGGCAACAAGCTGCGGGAAGAACGAGATGTACAGTGCAAGCCGGATAAAGTCTCTCTCAGCAGGAATTTTCCCCCTGTGAACATCGATGACGTAGCTCAACGCCTGAAACGTGTAGAACGATATGCCGACGGGCAGGATGATTCTCAGGGAGGAGAACTGCGTCAGCCCCAGACTTTCCACGAAGAACCCGAAGTACTTGAACACCCCGAGCACCGCCAGAGGCACGAAGACTCCCGCGAAATACACCAGCTTGCTGCGCGAGAACAGAGCCGTGAGGTATGACGCGGCAGTTACGAAGAGCAGGAGGAAGCAGAACCTCCAGTCCCACCAGCCGTAGAAGAAGTAGCTTGCGCACAGAAGGAAGACGTGTTCAGCCCTGCCGGAGAGTACGAGGCTTGCAAGGAGGACAACAACGAAAAACGCAATGAATGCTAATGACGTGAATATCATGCTCCGGCCTCGATTCTCTGGATGAGCGAATATATCTCTTCGGCGAACATTCTGTGTCCGTGCTTGTTCATGTGAGCCTTGCCGACAGAAGTATTGATGAAGCCGTAGGGCAGAACGAAATTGCTAGCGTATTCTCTCAGAAATTTTTCGGACATGTCAAGGAAATATACTCCGTTCTGCGAACACAGCTCCGAAAACTTGCGGGCAACATCCGGGTCAGACTTGATGTGCAGAGTGCCGTCAAGATTCAGGTCAACAGAGGGATGATAGGCGATGATGACCTTAGCACCGCAGGACGAAGCCGCCTCGCTGAGCCTGCGCATGACAGCTTCAAGCAGAGCCGGAGAGTTTGAGGGCGCATTAACATCCGCAGCTTCTGAGGCCCATAACTTCCTGAACTTGTTCCACAGAAGCACGAAGTATCTGTTCCGCCTCAAGAGAAGGCGCAACGTTCCTCTGTTCACTACGCCGATTTCAGGCAGGGTATTATTGATGGCCATAGTGAGCTTCTCGTCGGGGAATGTAACTGTGCCGGTCTCTATGACGATGTATTTTGCGGGCTGGTATTTGTGGACGGCATTCTCGATGTTGCAGGTGCACTCCAGAAAGCCATGCGCGGAAACTCCGATGTTGTAGACCGTGAGCCCGGAAATCCTGCCCAGAACGCTGGAAGCATTTTCCGGTGTCAAGACTTGATGCGCCTCCATGTGAGAAGAGCCCATTACGAGAACGTCTATCTTCATGCCGCGCTTGTAGTTGTAGGTGTTGCTGTAGCCTTCGTTGTTGGTGCTGCCGAACGAGAAGCCTTCATTGCACTTGATACGTACCACGTCAGCTTCAGGACGCACGTCAGTTGCGCCGTCAGGGTCTGGATTGATGAGTGCGCCGGTGTCCCAGAATGCTGCAAGTTCAAGAATACTTAGGGCTAATATACCTGATAAGATTAACCTGAAAAGTTTTAGGGCATAGCTATGGCTCTTGGCTCTTGGCTCTTGGCTCTTGGCTCTTGGCTCTTGGCAATGATACACGCTGTTATCCTGCATTGTCAATAACTCCTTTCACGTAAAAAGCCCCCGAATGTCCTTCAGGGGCAAAATCTCTGCTACATTTCTCCGCGCTCGATAGCAACTATCCCCGTCCGGGCCAAGTCCAGAATCCCGAACTCCTTCAGCAGTTCCTCGAACGCCTGTGTCTTCTGGTCATCGCCCGTAACTGACAGAGTGATGCTGTCCGGCGTAATGTCCACAACACTCCCGCGAAAGATATTCCCGATCTGTATTATCTCGTTGCGCGCGGCTCTGTCCTCCGCCTTCACCCGCACAAGCATAAGTTCACGGCGTATGCTCTTCGACGGGTCAAGTATCTCCACGTAGTGAATCGGCACGAGTTTTCTCAGCTGGCTGCACAGGAGCTTCACTCTTGCTTCATCGGAGTATATCTCTATCGTGAAGCGCGTAACGTTCTGATCAACCGTCCAGCCCGCCGCAATCGTCTCGATGTTGTAGCCCTTCCTGCTGAACAGGTGCGCCAGCTGCGAGAGGACTCCTGCCTCGTTGTCCATCGCCGTAATTATCGTGTAACGCTTCAAGTTCTGGCTGTTCTCTTTTGCCTGCATTGTCTTCACCTCCGGCTAGTACAGCATGAAGTTCGTGATGAAACTGTTTCCGCCGACCATAGGCCTGACCATCTCGTCAATGTCTATCCGGCAGTCTATAACCCAGCCCAGCCCGTCAGAGCGCGAGTTCACCGCCTCAGTGAGAACCTTCCGTAGTGTTGCCTCGTCCGTAACTCTCCTGCCGTGAACGCCGTAAGCCTCCGCAAGTTTCACGAAGTCCGGGCCTCTGTCTAACGTGGTCTGCGAGTAATGCTCGTGGTAGATTAAGTGCTGCCACTGCCTCACCATCCCGAGCGTCGAGTTGTCGAAAAGAAGCGTGATTATCGGGAGCTTGTAGTACTGCTCCGTCGCGAGCTCGTTGCAGTTCATCCTGAATGAGCCGTCGCCCGTAACGTGAAGCACTGTCTTTTCCGGGTTGCCGACCTGAACGCCGATTGCCGCACCGAGCCCGAAGCCCATAGTCCCGAAGCCTCCGCTGGTCATGAGCTGGCCGGGGTAGTCGAACTTGAAGTGCTGGATTGCCCACATCTGGTGCTGTCCCACATCGGTCGTAACCATCGTATCCTGCGGGAGAATCTCAGCGGCGGCGGAAAGTATCTCTTTCGGCGTTAATGTGCCGTCCTCTGCGTCGTCGTACTCGGTCTCGCGCGGGAAAGAGAACACGTAGTTCTTCCACTCGCTGCGGTCAACGTGCCCTCTCAATCTGTCGAGAAGGAGAGTCAGGATTCTCTTTGCGTCGCCGATTATGTGAAGGTCAGTCTTTATGTTCTTGTCGATTTCCGACGGGTCAATATCAATATGAACAATCTTTGCGTTCTTCGCGAAGCCCGCCGGATTCAGTGTAACTCTGTCCGAGAAACGGCATCCCACAGCAAGAAGCAAGTCGCAAGCATCACAAGCCATGTTCGAGGCCTGCGAGCCGTGCATTCCTATCATTCCCGTAACGAGAGGATGTCGGCCGTGAACTGCTCCGCCTCCCATTACCGTTATAGCTATCGGCGAGTCCACAAGCTCCGCGAGCTCCCTGAACTCCTTTGACGCTCCTGCCCTGATGACTCCTCCTCCGCAAATCATCAGCGGCTTCTGGCACTGCCCGAGCATTTCCGCGAGAGTGTCTATCGCATTGATGTCTATGTTCGGGTAGCCCATGCTGGGATGGTGAGTCGTCCTGAGCCTCTCGATTCGCGTGCCCTTGCTCTCGAAGTACTCTTCAGTAGTCGTCGGCGTGTATATGCACTCGTCAGCCGTTGCGTTCTTCTGGATGTCAATCAGCACAGGGCCGGGTCGTCCTGACCTTGCGATGGCGAAGGCCTCACGTACTGTGTCGGCCAAGTTCGCGACGTTGCTGACCGTGTAACTGCATTTCGTGATAGGGAGGGATACGCCGGTGATGTCAACTTCCTGAAACGAGTCGCGCCCGATCAAGTCGCTGTTGACGTTGCAGGTGATGAACACGACGGGCGAAGAGTCCATGTACGCGGTAGCTATGCCTGTGGTGAGGTTGGTCGAGCCGGGCCCGGACGTTGCGAGGCACACGCCGACTTTCCCCGTCGAACGCGCATAACCGTCCGCCGCGTGGGATGCTCCCTGCTCGTGGGCTGTGAGGATGTGGCGGATCTCGGGATGCTCGTACAGCTTGTCGTAAACGTTCAGGATTGCTCCGCCGGGATACCCGAACACTGTATCAACGCCTTGTTCTCTGAGGCATTGTATTAATATCTCTGAGCCGTTAATTTTTCTGCTGGAATTGTTCAAGAAAGGATTTCCCCCCGTGTAAAATTTTTCGTAGAATTGTAGCACACTCATATACAATATTCTTTCAGGGAGGTAATCAGTTAATGTACAGGAAAATTTTTGTGATGATGTTCTGTCTGTTTGCGGCGGGGTCTGCATTCGGAGAGAGCTGGGACATAGTGATAGCTGGCGGAGGAATGGGAGGAACTGCGGCGGCAGTACAGGCCTCGCGAATGGGAGCAAGCGTCCTAGTCGTTGAACCCACGAACATGCTCGGAGGCCAGGCAACTGCGGCGGGAGTCGCGACGATGGACGACATGAGCCGGATCGAGAGCGGGCTTTACGCTGAGTTCATCGATAGGGTTAAGGCACACTATAACTCTCTGGGAAAATCTATCGGGACGTGTTACTGGAAGCCCCACAGCAAGGCCTTCGAGCCCTCCGTTGGCCACAAGATTCTTGCTGAGATGGCGGGAAGTGCGGACATACTCTATCACGCTGAAGTCGTTGCAGTAAGCCCCGACAGCGTAACCATAACGACACCTGAAGGCACAATCACGGCGGGCTGCAAGATGCTGATTGACGCGACGGAGTACGGAGACGTTATACCGATGACGGGCGCACATTACAGGGCGGGAAACTCGGTACTTCCCGGAACGCTGAACGACACGATGATTCAGGACATAACGTGGACGGCGACGATCCGCAGCTACCCCGACGGAATCCCTGAGAAGCTCCGGCCAAGTTCACCATTGCCCGGCTACGAGAAGGCGCGCAAGAACTACGCTGAGTACGTTACGGCTAAGGGCTTCGACTTCAAGGGCAAGTACCCCGTGAAGATGCCCGTGAACTTTGTCTCGCACAATGCGTACCGTGCCGTTCCTGACTCGTTCAGCAGGGGCAACTACACAGGGGCGCAGGCCGACTGGAAGCGAATCACCAAAACCGGCGTGAATTGGGGCAACGATTACCCGGGACAATACAGGTGGAAGGACAGGTGGGGGATTCCTTCTGCGTACCTCGAGAGCCCAGATTTGCGCGCATACATCAACCGTGAAGCATTCATGAAGACCATGCACTTCATCTACTACATCCAGAACGAGCTTAAAGAATCATGGTCAGTTGATGAGAACGAATACGGAGACCTTCCCGAGTACGCAAAAGATTTGCCCGAAGACTGGCAGGAAGTCGCCCGCCACATGCCGCCGATTCCTTACGTGAGAGAGAGCAGGCGAATCGTCGGGGAATACACGCTGACTTCACGTGCAATCCGCAAAAACTCTCTGAGCTATCACGGCAACAAGGGCGCAGAGTTCGAGGACGCAATAGCAATCGGAGGCTACACTCTTGACCTTCACGGCTCGGACGACGACGACGACATAGAAAGCAGTCTCGGCGAGAAACAGGCTTCAATCTACTCGGACGAACCAGCCGGACCGTTCCAAGTGCCAATGAGGATACTTATTCCAGCGAGCACAGATAATTTCATCGCCGCAGAGAAGAACCTCTCGATGTCGCGCCTTGCTTCGGGAGGATTAAGATTACAGCCCATATGCATGATGACCGGGCAGGCCGCAGGAGCACTCGCCGCACTCTCGGTGAAGATGAACCTTCAACCCCGCGACGTGAAAGCGTTTTACGTTCAGCGCGTGCTTGCTGATGCGGGAGTAAGAATGTCGCTGTGCAGTTACTCGGATGTTCCAGAGAGACATGAATACTTCGGGAGCGTTCAGATTGCGACGATGTGGGGATTGTTAAAACCTAAAACGTACCCTGACCTGCCGAAGAGCACGATACACAATCCCGGCAAGGGCGGCCGACGGCAGGGAGTTTTCGGCGTGAACGACAGAATAACCGCTAAGGACTTGGCCGGACTGCTGGCACGTGCAGAAGAACTCTCGGGGAAGAAGATTGCTGTTCAGGGCGAAAGACTTACGCGCGGCCAAGCAGTTGATGCGGTTGTGCGTGCGATGTGCTCACTTTCCGACACAGAATCTGCTGAAGATAGCGTCGATAAGGTCATCTCCGGCCTCGAAGCCCAAGACGCGCATGATGGAATGCCTCGCTGAGTTCAGCAGTCCCGCAGTGATGTCCTCACTCTCACACTCGAGGGCATCACTTACTGCCCTGCGCGCACTGCGGATCTCCGCGAGCTGATTCACCGAGACGTTCAGTCCCTCAGAGACTGCCGCCTCGCCGCAAGCCGCATCGTACAGCCATGCTTTTAGTTCATCGAGGCCGGTGCGGTTCTTTGCCGACACAGAAACTTTCGGGAGAGCAATGCTTTCTGCGTCAATCATACAATGTAAATCGGCTTTGTTCAGAACAGCAAGAGCCTTCCTGCCTTCAAGTTCACGCAGATAGTTTCTGTCTTCGTCCGAAAGTTCACGCGACGAATCAACGACGTACAGGCAAATATCACCCTCATTCATTGCTTCGAGCGCAAGCCTCACCCCCTCAGCCTCAATGACGCTGTCCGTCTCCCTGAGGCCTGCTGTGTCGACAAGCCGGACGGGAACTCCGTTGATGATTATTCCCTCCTCGATGATGTCGCGGGTTGTGCCGGGAATGTCCGTAACTATTGCACGGTTGCGCCCGAGCAGAGCATTCAGCAGCGATGATTTGCCGGCGTTGGGCTTGCCTGCGATGACGACGCGCACGCCTTCACGGAGAATCGTCCCAGCCTCGCACTTTGCCTCAACCTCAAGGAAAGCATCCAGAATGCAGCGAAGCTCTGCCTCAACGTCCACACCTACACTCTCTCCTTCGGGAAAATCCAGCTGAACCTCAAGGCTTGCCTGAAGGTCTCTGATGTTCTCGCGGATGTACAGCAGAGACAGCGACAAATCACCCGTCATCGTTCGTGCGGCGGCTTTCAGTGCCTCGTCGCTTCTGGCACGAATCACGCTCAGCACTCCTTCTGTCTGCGTAAGGTCTATGCGGCCGTTGATGAATGCTCTTCGCGTGAACTCTCCGGGCTCGGCAAGTCGCGCACCGTTCGCTATGGCGAGTTCGAGGCACTTGCGGGCAATGAAGCTCCCTCCGTGCGTGTGAATCTCTACGACATCTTCCCACGTGTAGCTGTGAGGAGCTTTGAACACTACCGCCATCACACGGTCAAGAAAGCTCCCGTCAGAATCAAGAAGCCACGTGAGGAACATTCTTCCTGCTTCGGGAAACTCTCTGCGCCTCAAAAGTTTGTGGGCAACAAAAACGGCATCAGAGCCGGAGATGCGCACAACTGCGATTCCTCCCTGCCCCAATGCCGTCGATATTGCCGCTATCGTGTCAGTGCTAGCCAACTTGCGCGCGAAGCCAGTCCTCAGCCGCTGATCTGCTGGAGACCTTGCCTGTACCTACTGCCATGTCGAGCCCCTCGAGAAGCTCGCCGATCTTCCTGCCGGGCTTCATGCTGAGCAGGCTCATGACTTCACGGCCGGTCATGTAGCGCGAAGCTCCTTCCGTCTGAAGCCTGACATTCTGGAACCTCCTAAGCACCTGCGAGAGATTCCACCTGTTGGACTCCAGAACGTCCATCACATCGTCCATAAAGCCTTCAGACTGCGCAACGCACCGTGCAAACTCCAGAGCAATTTCCACTGCGTCAGCCGAGTACTCCAGCACGTCCTTGCAGAAATATTCCTCAGTAACCGGCTTGTAGAACGTCTTGTAGCCGTTGATTATCGCGATGACCTCATCAATTGTCTCTGAAGGAACGTTCCAGCGCGTAAGGTACTCGTTTACTTTGTGGTCTGCTGCCTTCGTCCTGTCGCTGCCGTCGGTCGTGCGTGCGTCGATGAGGCTGAACAGTCCCGCGAGAACGAATGCGTCGCTCTGCATGACCTTGCTGGTGTCCAGCTTGTGCTCTATAGTCTCCAGCACTCCCAGAACATGCTCATAGAGGCTTCTCGCTTCGGGCTTGCCGTCTTTAACGGACTTCAGCTCCTCGAGCTCGGGCAGGAAGTAGGGTATCAGGTCGTAGTCGTCGCACAGCTCTATAAATCTGAACGGCCTGCGGTGAAGCCCCTTCATGATTTCGCGCCCCCAGCGTTCCGGCGGAATGTCGTTCATCCTGTCCGCCTGAACCTCGAGGAACTTCCTCACGTCAGACTCGCTCTTCCAGAAGATGTCCATCTCGAACTCTGCCGAGAACCTCAGCATTCGCAGTATCCTCAACGGGTCAGCGTCTATCAGGTCTACGTTGTCGCCCGTGAGACGTATAACCTTGTTCCTGATGTCGAACCTTCCGCCGAACGGGTCAACGACTCCGCCGTCAGAACGTATCGCTATCGCCTCTATGCTTATGTCCCTGCAGGCCAAGTCGTCCTCTATCGTCTCTCCTCTGAGGCCGAACGCGCGGAACTTAGACCCGAGAATTTCTCCCCTTATGGCCGGGTAAGACCCTCTCGCGTCAACTGTTCCTGTTCCGAGTGCACGTGCCATGTGGTACATGTCCTGCGAGTCGAGCGCGAGCGTTATAATTTCGGGCTCAACTCCCATCTCTATCATACGGGCGGTGTCGCCTACAATCCACGCGCGTATACCCGTCGTCTCCTCTATCTTCTGCAGAATTTCCAGGTAATTAGCCATTGCTTCACTTCCTCATTAAGATTTCTGCTGCTTCCTTCAGTGTAGAATCCTCACCGACATTGCCCGGGAATATCACGTACGGTGTGCCGGGAAATCTGCTCTCTTCGCCGGTCTGCCACACGGGGATGCCCGGACGGATCTGGCCAAGAACAAGAGCGCGCTTGACCGCGAGTGCCTTTGTGCCCACGTCGCTGGATGTGATTCCGCCTTTCGCGATGACGAACGCTGGCGTAACCTTCAGCCTTCCTACGAGGGACTGAACAGCGTCAGAGATTTTCACTGACAGCCTGAGCTCGTCTTCCTTGTCGCCGGTGTCTGCGGTGATTAACGCTCTGGTTGTGTAGCAGCACACGGTCTTTCCGGCGGTGATGGCCTTCTCCTCGAGGGCTAAGCAGCGTTCAACCTCAGCAGCAAACGCCGCATCGTCCTTCACGAGCCGTGCGTCCAGCTCGATGAACTCGATGCCGTCAACCGTCTTGAGGGCTTCGACCTGACGCGTGGTCTTGTCCGTGTGCGAACCGACTACGATGACTCCGCCGTTGTCGCTCTTGAGGGTAACCATGTCCTTGCGGGTGAGAAGCGGAATGTCCGTTACGCCGCCCATGACCTTGACGATTGCCGCCGCAGTCCTGAACATGAAGACTTTTCCCTTGCGCATTGCACGGAACAGAGCAACGCAGAACACCTTGACATCAACATAGTCCACAGCGTTCACTATGATTTTGTTGAAGCCCTTGACCGCCATCAGCTGTGCCTCTATCTTGTCGAAGGCCATTGCGTGGATGTCCTCGAGGCTTATGCACGTAACGCTGTCCGCCTTGAACTCCCCGCCGGTCTTTTCCTCGATGTATGCGGGCATTGTCGCGGCTGTGTAGCCGAAGGTCTTGTCTTTCGCGAACTCTGTTTCGTTTGCGGGCACAAGTTCATCACCGTATTTCACATAGTGCACGTTGTTGATGGTGAAGCGTCCGCCTTCCTTGAAGAACGGGCACAGAATCTCGCCGTCAATCACCTTGCCTGTGTATTTCTGGTAGTCCTCGCTGAGTATCCTTGTCTCGAGCGGGTAATGTCCCCTTAACGTCGAGTCGCTTCGGCTGATGAAGATGTACTCTCTTCCTGTCTCGCGGGCAACGTCATTCACGACAGACGCAATCTCGTGATGCGCCTTGATGGTCTGCTCCTGCGTAAAACCGCGCGAGTTCGTGAGCACGTAGAACAGATTGTTCTTCTCCTGAAACCCCGCGAGGATGTCATCATGCCCCCAGCCCGTGTAGACGTGAACATCATGCACCGTCTGGACTCCCGTCGGGTCATCGTCAAGGACGACAATCTTTGTGGTGTTGGCGGCTATCTCTGCATTGAGGAGCTCATTGACCCGAGCTTCATCAATCACGGGATACGACGTTAGGACGCTGGCATTAAGCCTCATGCTTCTTCACCTCAACATCCGCAAGATACTCGAAATACTGCACGATTCCGCCGTGATCGTCGTTCATGTGGCCGTGAACCTTGAGGCTCTGGAGAATCTCGTAGAGCTGTGCCGTGTACGGGATGGGCACGTCGATTGCGTGAGCACTCTCTACGCAGTTCTTGATGTCCTTGTGGTTGATGCGGATTGGGCCGCCGGGCTTGAAGTTGCGCGCAATAATCATGGGTATCTTAGCGTCGAGCACTGCACTTCCCGCGAGGCCGCCCCTGATTGCCTGATAGACTTTCTCGGGGTCTGCCCCTGCCTTCGCCGCGAACACGAACGCTTCACTGACGACAGCTATTGTGTTGTTCACTATCATCTGATTCGCGAGCTTGGCCGTACTGCCTGAGCCTGACGGGCCGATGAGCAGCGCGCTTGACCCAAGAATGTCGAAGAACGGCATCATACGGTCAAAGTCCGCCTTGTCTCCGCCGCACATTATCGCTAACGTTGCGTTGACTGCGCCGGGCTCTCCTCCGCTGACGGGTGCATCAACGAACCCGACACCCATAGCCTTAAGTTTGTCGTAGCAGAACTTGCTCTCAACGGGGGTAACTGAGCTCATGTCGCAGACCAGCGCACCGGCCTTTATTGTGGAAGCTACTCCGTCCGCGCCGAACAGGATGTCCTGAACTATCTTTCCGTTGGGAACCATCGTGATGATGATCGAGCACTCACGCCCCATCTCAGCATACGTCGCCTCTCGTGCCCCCGCCTGAACAAGCGCGCTCACTGCCTCTTTGTTGAGGTCAGCCACAAGGAGTTCTGACGCGGGGTCATCCTTAGCCTTCAGCAGGTTGAGTGCCATAGGCTTGCCCATAATTCCAAGTCCGATAAATCCGAGCTTCATAAATGCCATCTCTCCTGACTGTCTTAGATTTGTGTGTGATAAATGGAAATGTATTGTGTAGATTTTAACACGCGCAAAGATTTTCAGGAAATTTATTGATTGGGGGAAATTTTGGAGGCGGCACCCAGAATCGAACTGGGGTTAAAGGATTTGCAGTCCTCTGCCTTACCGCTTGGCTATACCGCCTCAAGAAATGAACGGGGAATATTTTAGTGAGTGATTAATGTTTCGTCAAGCAAGAAATTACTTCCCTCTGTCCTTTCTGTGCTCATGAACTCTGCGTGCTACTTCACGGAGGCTCTTCCTCACCGCCGCCGCCGCTTCCCCTGCGATACCGTTCTTCAGGGAGTCATCGTCCGGCGTGGTATTGGCAGGAATCTTCCTGACTGCCTCGCCGCTCCCGATTAGTACGGCTATCGGGTGAAGTACCGGGATGTTCTCGCAGACAATCTTGATGATTGAGATTATCGGCGTAGAGAGCAGTGCACCCGGAATCCCCCATATCATCCCCCACAGAAGCAGCGAGAGCAGAATCATCAGCGGGCTGACTCCCAGCCTGTCCCCGACAACTTTCGGCGTAATGATGTTGCCGATTGTAACCTGTATAATCGTCAGCAGTGCAAGAACCAGCACGGGCTTGAACAGTCCGGGCGAGAACTGGATTATTGCCATGACGACGGGCGGGATTGTCGCGATGATTGACCCGACGGTCGGGATGAAGTTCAGCAGGAACGTGAGCACCCCCCAGCCTGCGGCGAGCTTGACATCAAGAATCACCAGCACAATCCACGCACAGACTCCCGTAGCGAAACTTATCAGCGCGAGCGTCCCCAAGTACTGGCTGACCTGCTCGGAGATGGATTTCAGTATCTTCCTGACCCTGTCAGAGTTCCTGCCGAACGCCTTATTTACCTTGTCGTCAAGGAACGGAGCTTCAACAAGCATGAACATCAGGAACACGAAGGTAAGCACGAACTTTGTCGACAGCGCGATAATCAGCGACGAGATGTTGCGCGCATTCTCCTTGAGCAGTCCGAGCCAGTCTATATTCCGCACGGCCTCAGTGGGAACGCCTAGCACCTCCATAACGTGCACGACCCATTCAGTGAGCTTGTCGGAATAGAGGCCGTAAACCTGCCCGAACTCCACAACCTGCATCGCAAGAAACCTGAACGCAATCAGCCCTGCAATCACCAGAACCGCAATCACCAGAAAGACGTTCAGCCACGCGTTGCGGCTGAGCCTGTTGCCGATCTTGAGGATGGGACGCAGAACCTGAAGGATGAACCATGCGATAACGAGCGGAATGAACATGCTGCTTGCGATGTGCAGGACAGAACACAGAACGACAGCGGAGAGGAAGCCAAGAAGTCCGAGAAGAGTTTTCATTGTCAGAGTATCAGCTCCTGAATTTATGGATGGGGTAATTATAGCGCAGAAAAAAACTCCCGCCCCAGCGAACGAGGCAGGAGCTTCAACGGTTACAGTCTGGATAATGCTCGTTGAGCAGGAACGTAGTCAGGATTGATGTCTAGTGCCCTCTCGAACCACGTGCGGGCATCGTCCTTCTTCTTCATGCTCCGCGCAATCTCCCCAGCCCTGAACGCCGCGAGGTAGTCATTGCTGTTTTCCTCGAACATACTGGTGTAGGCATCGTAAGCTTTTTTACCGTTCCCGAGCTTGGCCGCGTTTATGTGCTTGACCCTCAGTGTGTTAGCCTCGCCCGAAGGCAGACCGTACGACTGAACGACTTTCGCGGGGTCAGTGGAGTTGTTCTCGAACTTCGGCGTTGTCGCTGCTGCAGGAACAGACGCAGCGGCGAAGCCTGAAGTCTTTACCGGCGCGGGTGTATCCTCTGCCTGCGGGGCTGTCTGCCCTTCGGACTTCTTCCTGCTGGACTTGCTCTTTGACGACGAGACAGGGGCTTTCTCCTTAGCGGCCTTCTTGCCCTTCTTGGGCGTGGGGGTGAGAATCTCGGTGAGGGTGTCTTTGCCGGTCAGAGCCTTCTCGATTCCGGGTGCAAGTTTTGCGGCGGCCTGAGCTATGGCTACGTTCTCGATGCCTCCGAACTCAGAATCAGCGAAACTTATTCCGTAGAATGTGGTTATGTTGTCGGACTTCGAGGCCTCTCCGTCTGCACCGTCCGCGAACACTACCGCTGCCGTCTCCGTGTCAATCACCCTGACATCAAGCGTTGCCTTGACCTTCTGTTTTGCGTTTCCGACTGCTATGGGCAACACCATGAGCGGCACGGCCATTCCTGAGGCACCGCGCGCAAGGTTGGTGATCGAGCCCAGAAGAATATACTGGCATCCGGCGAGCTTGCCCACACGTGCGGCTGTCCTGTTGTCGATGAGGCCGGACATCCCCAAGTTGATTTCGCTCCCGACTGCCTCGAGGCGGTCGCGTTCCAAGAGCTGTATGCCTTCGGACTTGAACAGCATCCTCCCGAAGAAGTCGCCGATAACTGCGGCCATTCCGTCGGGCACATCGTAAGTCTTGCTCGAGAATCTCATGATACCGAGCCTCACGGGTTCAGCTTCATCATCAGCGAAAGAGCATCCCGCAATCATCATAACAGCCAATAACGCACACAAAACCTTCTTCATAAATTTCTGCCTCCATTGTGTAATAAAAAGCTCCCGCCCCAACAACAGGGACAGGAGCACAGATCCTGAATGACTACTTCAGCTCGGAGAAGTACTTAATGGTGCGTACCATCTGGCTGGTGTAGCTGTTCTCGTTGTCGTACCAGGATACCACCTGAACAAGCGTCATGTTGTCGCCTACGGGCTTGCACTTCGTCTGTGTTGCGTCGAAGATGCTTCCTGCAGTGCTGTCGATGATGTCGCTGGAGACGATCTCGTCAGTGTTGTACTCGAAGGACTCGGTCTCTTCGGCCTTCATCTGCGCGTTGACCTGATCCTTAGTTACCGTGCCCATGACCACCGCGTCAAGGATTGTCGTTGAGCCTGTCGGTGTCGGAACTCTCTGTGCTGCGCCGTCAAGTTTGCCTGCCAGCTCGGGGATAACGAGGCCGATTGCCTTCGCCGCGCCCGTCGAGTTGGGGACGATGTTGCATGCAGCTGCGCGTGCCCTGCGGAGGTCGCCCTTGCGGTGAGGTCCGTCAAGAATCATCTGGTCGCCGGTGTACGCGTGGACTGTCGTCATGAAGCCGGAGACGATGGGTGCAAGGTCATTGAGTGCCTTTGCCATAGGAGCAAGGCAGTTCGTGGTGCAGCTTGCGGCGGAAATGATCGTGTCGGTCGGCTTCAGTGTCTGGTGGTTGACGTTGAAGACGACTGTAGGAAGGTCATTGCCTGCGGGTGCGGAAATTACTACCTTGCGCGCACCGGCCTTGATGTGGGCTTCGGCCTTTGCCTTTGACGCGTAGAAGCCTGAGCACTCAAGCACTACGTCTACCTTCAGTTCTCCCCAAGGAAGCTCCTCTGCTTTGGGCTTCGCGTAAATGGTGATGACTTTGCCGTCTACGGTGATTGTGCCCTTCTCGTCGTCGAAGTCCACAGCGTGCGGATAACGTCCGTGCGTAGTGTCGAACTTGAGCAGGTGAGCAAGCATCTTGGGTGCGACAAGGTCATTGATAGCTACGACTTCATAGCCCTCCGCGTCAAACATCTGACGGAAAGCAAGGCGGCCGATGCGTCCGAAGCCGTTAATAGCGACTCGTACAGCCATGATAAATTCCTCCAGTTTGTGAAAAGTTTGAATGTGCACAGCTATTATACAACACTTTGTGCGCAAAAAAGAAAGACCCCGCGAATTTCACGGAGTCTTCTGGGTTGGAGTTTGTATGTGTGAAAATTTCTGCTGTCGTTAATCCTACTGGAGCAGGCTCAGCACTGACTGCGGGAGCTGGTTTGCCTGAGCAAGCATCGAAGTGCCGCTCTGGTTGAGTATCTGGAGCTTCACGAACTCCATCATCGTTGCCGCCATGTCCGCGTCCCTGATTCTGCTCTCTGCCGCCGTCAGGTTCGTCATCGTCGTGGTCAGGTTCTCGCTGGTGTACTCGAGGGCGTTCTGGTACGCACCGATCTTCGCGCGCTGGGTCGAGACCATGTTGATGGCCGCGTCGATCTGCCCGATTGCCTTTGAGGCCGTCTCGCGGGTCGTAACGTTGATGTTCGTAACGCCGAGCGCACCTGCAGACATGTTGCCGATGTCTATTGCGATGTCCTCGCCCTCGTTCGCGCCGATCTGGAAGACTGTCGACGTGTCAACGATGTGGATTACTGCCTCATAGAGGTTGTCGTCCTGCACAAGGTTGAAGTTGTCATCGCCTTCGCTCCAGCTGGCCTTGATGTTGGCCGTCGGGCTGAACTCGATGTCTACGTTGTCGTGAAGAACGCCGATGAGCCTGTTGTCCGCTACTTTGACGTTCGTTACGACAGGAGTGCCGGTGTGAGCGTCGTAGATTGATGCCCTGAAGGCCGTCGTAGAGCTCTCCTGCACAACGTTGAGCGCAAACGTGTTGATGAGGTCTTCGTCGCCGCTGAATGTCAGATCTCCTGCACCGCCGGGAAGCAGTGAACGGAAGATGAACGTTCCGCCGACTGTCTCGAGGCCCTGAGACTTCTTCTCGCTCTCCTCGACGAACGTGCAGAACTTGTCAGCATATGCTCCGTCAAGGTACTTGCTCTGCCCGAGCCCGTTGGCTATCGCGTCGTTGAACTTGTCGCGCAGCTCGTTGACCGTGTCGGTCGCGTAGATCGTTATTTCGGTTGACTTGCCGTCACCCTGAGAGATCGTGATGGTCTTCGGGGTGTCGAGCATGAACACGCCGGACTTGTTCCAGAACGTGTTGAGGTCGCGGAGCTTCGTGTCGCCGGTTGCGGTCTTGCCGATGTACGCGGCCGTGAACTTCGCAAGCGTCTGCTCCGTGTTGTCGGCGGAGAACTTATTGTCCGTCGTGATGATTACGTCGCCTTCGTAGACTGTGCCGTTCTCGCTGTTCACGTAGAAGTTCCTGAAGTGAAGATCCTTGTTCTGGCTGGCTTCGGCGTTGAGGTTATAGGTGAGCTGCTTGGAGACCATGTACAGCGGATTCGTTTCCTCGTCGTACTGCTCGCTCTCCGTGTCCTGCTCGGCCTGCCACCCGTCCGGCCACTTGGGGTCTACGTAGCCCTTCACCGTTACTGCCATATCAGCTTCTACGTCTTCGGTGTCAGAGTCGCCGTCGATGTCTCCGCCTGTGCCTGTAACGTTCAGCACGAACTTTGCGCCGCTCGAGAATTTCACTGCGCTGTCGTCATCTGAGTCCGGCGCGGTGTACGAGAGGCTTAATGCGGCCTCGTAGTCGTCGCTGTCAGTGTCTATCTTGACACCCACAAGATCAGAAATGTCTATGCTGTCGCTGTCCGTCTTAAGGATGATGTTCTCGCGCACTGCGTTGCTGACTGTCCCGTCAACACCCAGAATGTTCGACTGCGCCTTAAGAGTTACCGTGCCGTTCTTGTCATCGACTGACAGAACCTCGAACAGTATGCTTGCGTTGTTCATGATGTCGCCGGCCTCTGTCGAGAATATCCCTTCGACATCTTCTGCAAGAGCTGCTACTTTCTTTGTGTCGTCGTCTTCATCGGCCTTCGTGAAACCGTACGCGCCTACAACTGTTGCTCCGGCCTCTGCCACCGAATCAGCCTCTTCCACAACATAATCACCTGCAGGAAGCTGGTCGACCGCTACTCCAGTTACTCCGTATTCTGTATTGAGCTCGGTATCAGTTATGACGTTGGGATGCTTTATGGTCATGATTGAGGACTTCTGCACCTGACCCTTGCCCGTCTGGTTGGGGTCTACCGTAACCTGAATCCTGTAGTTGCCCTCAAAGGACTTCTTCTGCCCGAACTGGTCAAGCTCACGGAGCGAACCCTTCACGTATGCCTTGACATCGAGATTGCTGGATGACGTGATTCCTGCGCTCGAGCCGTCAAGAAGCCTCTTCTTGTTGAACTGCGTGGTGTTGGCTATGCGGTTGATCTGATCCTGTAGCTGATCGATCTCGAGCTGTATGTAGCTCCTGTCCTGTGCCGTCAGCGTGTCGTTGCTGGCCTGAACCGCAAGCTCGCGCATTCTCTGGAGCATCGAGTTCGTCTCGCCGAGCGCGCCTTCTGCAACCTGAAGCATTGACGTTGCGTCCTGAGTGTTCCTGATCGCCAGCTCGAGGCCGGAAATCTGGGAGCGCATCTTCTCGCTGATTGCGAACCCTGCCGCATCGTCGGCCGCGCTGTTGATGCGCAGTCCTGTGGAGAGCTTCTGTATCGTCTTCTCCATCGCGCTATTGGTACTGTTCAGCGAGTTGTACGCTGTGAGTGCCGGTATGTTGTGATAAATCCTCATCGTATTTAGCCTCCTGCAAACGGGATTGTGTCAATCCTCGTCTCTCAATATTTGTTCTCCTTCTTAAGGTTCGTGCTGCAGTCCGTTGCAGTAAATCGGCTTCCGTGCCCTCACGTGTTAGTTATCGGCCTCACCGATTCAGACTTTAGCACTCTCAATTTGACAAACGCACAAATTCTGATATGATAAGCCGCGTTTTGCTTCAAGGGTGGTTAGTTCAGAGGTAGAACGCTTCCTTGACACGGAAGAGGTCAGAAGTTCGATTCTTCTATCACCCACCATCTGGACGTTGACAGCTCCGAAGGATTGCGAGAATCTTTCGGGGCTTTTCTGTTGCCGCGCGCAAAAAAAAAAATTCCCCCCGACTTGGCCGGAGGGATTTTGTCTCTAGCGTCTGAAGCGTCTTCTCGGGGAATCGGTGTTCCCGCGTTCGCCCCTCTCGCGCTCGCTTCTCTCTCTCTGCGCACGCACCCTCGTCATCGCAGGGCCGGGAAGCCTAACGCTGTCAGGGTCGTACTTCGGCATCACGACAACCTTCCTCATCGGTGCTTCTCCGACAGACTCCGTCGTAACATCGCCCCTGTTCTTCAGCGTCGTGTGTATAACCCAGCGTTCCCACGAAGCCATAGGGTCAAGCCGTATCGGTCGGCCGTACTTCACTGCCTGCCGTGCCGTAGCTTCCGCCAGACGCTCGAGGCTCTTCGTCCTGCGCTCGCGGTAACCGCACGAGTCTACCTTCAGGCGCGGTTCGCTTCTCGGGTCGCGAAGAGCAAGGTTCACGAGGTATTCCATGCCCTTGATTGTGTCGGCATAGCGTCCCACAACGTAGTCCGCCGCGTCCTCGCCCTCAATGTCCAGCATGTTGCCTTCCTGCGCCGTGCATTCTGCGCTGAAGTCCATCAGCTTCAGAACTTCGTTGACGAAATCTACTCCGCGCGACACCAGGTCTTCTTTCGCGATGGCCGTAACTTCGACGGTCAGCTTCTTCTTTCCGCCGAACAGACCGCCCAGAAATCCGCTCTTCTCCGTGCTGAGAACTTCTGCCTTAAGGTCTTCTACTGGTATCTTCCACTGCTTGGAGGCCTCGATCAATGCCTCGCTGACTTCTGAGGCTTCAAGTGTAATTTTGCGCTCAATCATTCGTTACACCTCCGCGCACTATTTTACTCTCGGCTTGTCCCTGTACAACGTCGGCTTGTTCTGCATTTCTGCGCTGGTCTTCTTCGCAACTCTCATTTGGTGCACTATTCCCATCAATGACGAGACACCCCAGTACAACAGCACCCCTCCTGGAAGCCCGAAGCAGATGAACGTCAGGAACAGCGGCATAAACCAATTCATCATCGCCATCTGTGAGTTCCCTGCAGTCGTAAGGTGCTGCTGAAGCCACGTGAGATACGCAATCAGCACCAGCAGAATGAAGTTGAATATCCAGATGCCTATGTTCGAGAACAGAAGGCTTAAGTTGGTGAAGGACGAGAACAGCACCATCACGAAGCCGAGCTGTTCGTTAGGTATTCTCACGCCGGACTCGTCGACGAGCCTCAACGCTTCGGCAACTGTGGTGAGTACGCTTCCTCCGAGATTCACGCCCAAGAAGGTTACATCGGTGAAGGCTTCCGTCTTCGTGAGGTCGTAAAGCACTCCGTAGAGCAGGATGAATATCGGGAGCTGAATGATTAACGGAAGGCAGCCGCTCGCAGGGTTGACCTTGTTCTCCTTGTAGAGTGCCATCGTCTCCTCGTTCAGCTTGTCCTTGTCGTCAGCGTATTTCTCCTGCAGGACGTTGAGCTGTGGCTGGAGCTTCTGCATCTTCTGCATACTCGCCATCTGCTTTGCCGTCAGCGGGTGCATCAAGAGCCTGACCAGCAGGGTAAGGGCGATAATCGCCAGTCCCCACGCGAAGTTAGTGCTTATTCCGATGGAAGTTATAGCGTTGTGGATGATCTGCAGCAGACCTAACAGCAATACTTTTGCCTGTGCCCACATGTCTTATTGTTTCACCTCTCGTGATTTTTTCGGCGGAGGGTCATAGCCTCCGGGATTCCATGCCCCGCACTTCAGAAGCCTCTTCACGGTCAGGACAGTACCCTTGACGAAGCCCCATTCCTGGTAGACGGCAGCGGCATAGCTCGAGCAGGTCGGGTAGAACCTGCAGTGCCGGCCGATGTATGGGGAGATAAGTATCTGGTATGCCCGGATGAGTAGGACTGCGATGCGGGAAAGCATGACGTGTTACTTCAGCAGTAACTTTTTGCGCCTGAGGAGACGTTCAAGGTCGCGCGCGATGTCATGAGTTTTCGCGCCGAGTCCTTCGTTCTTCAGGCAGAGAACTAGGGAGATGCCGGGAGTTATTCTGTCCGAGAGATGACGGAACGCCTCACGCAGGATTCTTCTGCCGCGAACCCGTACGTGAGCCTTGCCCTGACGCTTTCCGACCGCTACGCCGAACCTCACTGCGTCCGTGTCCTCCCGCGCAAACAATAACCGCACAAGCTCTCCGTTGGTTCGTGTGCCTGTGCGGAATACTGCGTCAAATTCCCGGCCCTTCCTGAGCTTCAAGATGTTAGGCACGCGTAAGGTACTTTCTGCCTTTGCGCCTTCTGTTGCGGAGAATCTTGCGCCCCGACGGCGATGCTGAACGTGCAAGAAAGCCTATCTTTCTCCTTCTGGGGATTACGTGGGGCTGATATGTACCCTTCTTCATGATGCGAAGTACTCCTCTCTGTGTGAATAGTTATGATTGTTGGGATAAAGCTAAGGAATTATAGCACAGCGTTTTTGTGGTGTACAATTAGCGGGCAAAAGGAGGAATCAGCGAGTGAAACAGTTCATCATAGTTACCGGCATGAGCGGAGCAGGGAAGACCATGACCCTGAAGGTTCTCGAGGACTTCGGCTTCATCACGATAGACAACCTTCCGCCCGAACTTCTGCCCCAGCTTTTCCGCCTCATCTCTGACAGGCCGGAAGCGTCAAAGAGCAGGGGAGTCGTGGCGACGGTGGATGTACGCAACGTCAGCAGCAACTTCGTGAAGGTCATCGACGACATCTCTACGGCGTGGGGCGGCGACGTTAAGGTCATCTTCCTCACAGCGTCGGACGAGGAATTATTACGGCGTTACGAGAGGACGCGCAGGGTTCACCCGCTGAACAGAGGCTTGTCGACGGGCGAAGGCATACGGCTCGAGAGGGAGATACTTGCGCCGGTGCTGGACAGGGCGGACATTGTGATAGACACGTCGATGATGGATCTCCACCAGCACAGAGAACGCCTGCTTAAGGAGTTCTTCGAGTACGAGGGCGGAATATCAATCATAATAAGTTCGTTCGGGTACAAGTACGGAGTTCCTCAGGATGCCAGCTTCGTGATGGATGTGCGCTGTCTCCCGAATCCTTATTACGTCGACGAGCTCAAGAACTTAACGGGAATTGATGAGCCAGTGAAGAAGTACCTTCTCGATTTTCCTGAGACACATAAATTTATAGAGCTCAGCAAGAACTTCCTTGATTTCGCTATCCCGCAGTTCCTCAACAACGTGCGCGGTCAGCTTCACATCTCCGTAGGGTGCACGGGCGGCCGTCATCGTTCGGTTGCTGTGGCGGAATGGCTGTACAGCATATATTCACCCATCTACAAGGGAGTGTGCGTCATTCACAGGGACAAGGGGCACGGCCATCAATGAGCTTCGTTCTGGGAATAGTAACGACGCTGGCGGTTCTGGTTCTGTTCGGGCGGATAAAGTTCCGTTCCGGCAGGCCGGTGCTGAACAGAAGAATATCAAGCGGGCCGTACATTATGGCGGTCGGAGGAGGCACGGGGTTATCTACTCTGCTTCGCGGCATCAAGGCTTTCACGCGCAACATTACGGCTGTTGTCGCGGTAACCGATGAGGGAGGAAGTTCCGGCAGAATCCGCAATGAATGGGGAATGCTTCCGCCCGGAGACGTGCGCAACTGCATTGTTGCCCTCGCGGAGAACGACAACGAATTACGGAGCATCTTGGACTACAGGTTCGACAGGGGGGAACTCTCCGGGCACAGTCTGGGCAATCTCCTGCTCTTGGCCGTTACGGAAATGTGCGGGGACTTCAGCCTTGCGGTCGAGAAGATGAATCACCTGCTCTCAATCAGAGGAAGAGTCCTCCCCGTAACGACTGAGGGGATTACGTTGGTCGGCAAGACCAGAACAGGAGAGGGTGTCAGGGGTGAGCTGGACATTTCGCATCACGGGCACGAACTCAGCGAGATATGGCTTGAGCCCGTCAACGCGAAGCCGCTTCACGACGTACAGAGTGCTGTTGATGACGCGGAGATTATTCTTCTCGGGCCGGGCAGCCTGTTCACGAGCGTGATACCGAATCTCCTTCTGCCGGACTTTTCCGCGAAGCTCAAGGACGCGCAAGTCCCGAAGGTGTACATCTGCAACCTCATGACACAGCCGGAAGAGACGCAGGGCTTCAACATCGTACAGCACCTAGACTGGGTGAGTGCGGCTCTCGGGTGCGTGCCGGATTTCGTCATCGTCAACAGCGAGAAGATACCTGATGACATCGTCGAGCGTTACCGGCAGGACGGAGCAAGCCCGCTGTATCTGGACAGTTCCCAGCTGGAAATCATCAGGTCAATGGGCTGTGTGTGCGTTGAAGCGTCGATAATGAGCGTGTTCGAGAGCAGCAAGGAAGGCCGCGTACTGAGGCACGACTCCCAGAAACTGGCCTCCGTGATAATGCGTCTCATTCAGGAGATTAACGGGGACTAGCTCTTGAGCTGTGCGGTCTTCTGGGCTATCTGCGCCTCTATCAGCTGAAGCTGTGCGCGTAATGCCTTCTTCACGTCCTCGTCCTGCTCCCTGTTGAGCTGCTGCTTAATCTCGTCGCGCTGTTTCTTGAGCTTCTCTATCTCTTCTTCGATTGTGTCGGTGTCGTCTGATGACTGAGCTGCTCCTCCGGCACTCTGCGAGGCTTCACCTTTTGCGGCGGGCTGTGTGTAACTGACCTTCAGGTTTCCGTCCTCATCGTAAGATACGCTGTAGATTCCTTCTGCTTCTTCGCCGACAGGGTTAGCTGTGTCGTATTCGTCCGACTGCGCAACTTCCTGCACTGCCTGCTGAACCTGTACCTGTTCTGCCTTCTGTTCTTCCGTCTGCTTGCGGATCTGATACTGCCCGACGGACTGCGCCTGTCCCTGCAATGCCTGTATACTCATCATGAACTGCCCCCTTCATGAAAGATTTTCTGTGTAAATGTCGGATTATAATAACCCCGAATCTTATTCATGTTCAAGGAGAAAAATAACACTATGCGTAAATTTTTGCTCACGCTGTCAATCATTATTGCTCTCGAACAGTCAGCTTACTCCGCAGATATTCCGCGCGCAAACCTCGACGAGTCAGAACGTTACTTCAACAACGCCTACGTTCACTTCATGAGGCGGGAATACAGGGATGCACAGGTCTACCTAGACCAGGCAATACAGCAGAACACCTACCTTGTGGATTACTACCTGATGAGCGCGCTGAACCTCAGCCGGATGGGTGAGACCGACACAGCATTATCATCACTGAGGAGTTATCTCGAAGTCCGGCCTATGGACACTTCTGCTCCGAGAATGGAGAGAGTCTTTGACGAACAGGACAGGGTGCTGCGCTCGGTGCTGGGGACTGCGCCGATACCTGTGAGCTGGCGTTACGCGGAAACTACCGTGCAGAGCGAGTGGAACACCGGCTACACGCGTCCGTTCAGTATCAAGGGTCTGGGGAAAATCCGTGCACTTGGCCAAGTCGTGAGCATTCCCGACCAGTTCGGCGACAAGCTGTATATACGCTCATTGTCGCGCGGGCTGATTGCGGGGACTTTCTCGGCGGGTTGGACGATGAGCGAGGTTGAAGTACCTTCGCCGGTCATCGCAATACCGATGGGCGACGGGACTTTTACGGTCTTCAACGATGACGGTGAGGTCTACACCGTTCGGACGGTAGATGAGGGCGTTATCTCGTCGGACTACACAATGACGCTGCCGTCGCTGGTTGTGTCTGACGCGGAGATAATCACCGCAAACCTCTTCGCCGTCGCTGACCCTGCCGAGCGAAACGTAGCCTTCTACTACGAGGGCAATAACGGCCTGATGGTGAGACGGTGGGCTCCTCCTCTGGGTGAAGGTGATCTGCTGTTCGAGCCGGTTGCTGTCGAGGCATATGCTGACTGGCTGGCAGTAGCTGACCGTGCGAACGACAGAATCTACATCGTGAACGTCATCAGCCAGGAGTATTTCGACATCAAGGGAGTTCCTCTGCCCAGAGATCTTGCGTGGTCTGCGACAGGAGAACTTTTCGTGCTCACGGAGAAGGGCACTGTGTACGACTTCATGATAGATTTCGGGACAAGGACGTACGCGAACAGGAACGGAGGCCCGCTCTATGAGAACATGGACAACATCTGGACGTTCTACCATTCGCCGGAAGGTGATGTAACATGGATGGAGATAGGAGCGTCGAGAATCTACAAGGCAGTGATGATGCCTTCGCGCGAGGACGTGCCGGGCTTCCTGAGCGTCTACAACCCTGTTACCGCAACGAACGTCGAGAACAACGAGAGCTTTATAGTTGACGCGACATTCATGAGCCCGTACATGAACTACACGCACAACACGAGGATTATTGCGCAGACAGTCTGGAACGACCGCAACATGAGGGCAAATGTTATGTGGCAGAGGCCGCAGAGGCTGGACGCATTGCTGCTTCACGCGCCGATGCCGAGAGGGCAGGCTTTCCCGCTGAACGTGAGGCCTACGCAGGTTCGCGGAGGGCAGGACATACGGACGGTGCTTCCTGCGTTCTGGCTTCTGCACAAGGACACGCTGACACACATAATCGTTGACGCGTCGGTTCCGATGAGCCTCGAAGACACGTTGATGCTCCTGAAGTTCTGTGTCCTCAACGGGCTGGAACTGGACATTTACGCGCGGGATGTGCCGTCGCTGGGATTGACGAGGGCGAGCAAATTCACCGGCGGGAAAACGATTTACGCACTGGGCAACACGCTGGAACTTCCTGTGCAGAGGACACACCTTCAGCTTCAGATTCCGTTGCCGTATGAGCTGTCGTCGTCGGGTTATCCGGGACGGTCGATGCTTGCGGTGTATCTTGATGCGGGGCTGATACAGTCGAGGGCGTGGATTCCTCTGTGGCCTGACATGTTCGAGAGGTAATGTTAAGGGGGGTGGGTGGGGCAACGACACGGGCATGTGTCGTGCGCGACGCAGGGGTTGTTGAACGTGAAGGCACGCCGAACGTTCAACACTCACAGCCCCTCCCCAAATCCCCCTCCTACTGTATGACCTGATACACTATGCCGTTGATGATGAGGTCGTAGAACTTCGGCTCTGCTGTCCGCGCGTCAAGATTCTCTGCAGTGAAGCTCCCTGACACAGACCCCAGCAGCTTCGGTTCTGCGTCGATGTTGTACACAAGCCCCGTGTCCTCCGTGAACACCACAACATTATTCCCTGCACGCTCGACGTTCACGAACACGAACCACACATCCCTTGCCGTCTTGACCTCCTTCAGGTACTGCCAGTGCTCCGCAAAGTAAGTTATCTGTTCGTCGGTCAGCTTCGCTCCGTGCGGGAAAACCTTAGCGTTCCTGACAATTTCCAGCCTTCTCGTCTTCGGGAGAATGCCCGTTATCGTGTAATTCAGGTACTCTTCTGGGTTGATTGCACGCGCCGCCTTCACGCCGGACTTTATCCGCGAGCCTCCGTTTTTCTCGAGCTCCGAGAGTATCGCGCTCCCGTAACGGCCAAGACTGAACCGCGTGTATATGTAGTCGAAGTCTTCCGGCGGAATCTTGCCCGTCATCAGCCGCTGGTACTGGTTCTCAGACGCAAGGCGGTACGGGTCAAGAAGAGGCGAGTTCATCAGCAGGACAATGATTATCATGAAGAGTATTGATGTGATGTTGACCTTGCCGATTGAGCCAGGCCACTTCCTGAAGATTACCGCGCCCGCATAGCCCAATCCCCAGATTCCCGCCGTAATCGTGAGGAACATCGCCTGAATCCTGTCCGTTGTCAGTCCGTACTGCTGAATCCTCAACCCCAGCGAGTAGAGGCACAGCGCAGTGTAGACCGGCAGGCACAGCAATGAAGCCCGCGCGAGGAAGCTAGCGTACTTGTTCGGGAAGACGGGCTTTGTGCCGTCGAGGTATGCGGCATTCGCGAGGATTATCGTCCCGAACTGCAGGAGAAGCATTAGCGTTGATGCCTGGCCGGTGTCCCACAAAGTTTTGAGCCCCGAGAACGGCAGGCACAGGATGAACATTACCGACAGCACCGAGAAGAACGGCAGAAGCCACGCCAGCACCGACAGAATCCACCTTCCCAGCGAGTCGATGCCCGGATGTTTCACCGCAACGGAGAGTGATATTGCGATGGTCAGGCTCGACAGCGGGACGGCAGTTATCGGGTTGAAGATGAGGAAGGGGATGTTGGGCAGCCCTACAATCTCGAACAGAAGCCCCGCCGTTACGAGCAGTCCCCAGAACACGGCAATCACTATTCCGGCCTGAAACAGCAGGAACAGATTGCGGCAGAACTGGAAGAATATTTCGCTGTAAGGGAATTTCCAGCTCCACGCGGCCATCCTGCACTGGAAGAACGGCAGGACGAGAAACACTGCCATTGATATGCGTATGAGGTCTGCTTTCTGCGACGGAACAACGTAGAAGCTCCCTTCCTGCGAGTACAGAGACCACAGACGGTAAACCCACAGTGCGCCGAGCACGAGAGTGAGCCCGACGAGAAAACTCAGCAGGCGCATCCCCCAGTGTTCCTGCGAGAGCCAGAACGCGAACGGCACGAGGAAAATGATTGTTAGAGGGAGTGTGCGCAGAGGCCCGGCCGGAATCACGGCATACAGCCCGAGCAGCAGCCCCTGAATCACTGCAGAGACCGCTACCCACGTATAACGCTTGTTGTCGATGGTGTTCATGATGGGCTATTTCTTGTAGGAGTACTTGAGACCCTTAGTGAGTGCCTTAGGGAGCGTGCGTGTCGAGAGCGTCGCGCTTCCCTTCTTGAGGTTAACCATGTGAAGCGTCAGAGGCAGCGGGAATTTCCGCAGGTCAACGAGAGGCTGAATCCGTGTGAGTGCCTTCCGCGTTACGTAGTCGGGAACATCGAGCTTGTTGACCTTCACGATGGGATTATTGAGCCACAGCTCTTTTCCGCCGACGATCTTGAGGCCGCTGGTTATCTCGAGAAGTATGTCGAGGTTCATCAGCATTGCATCAGCGGTGTAGTAGCCTTTGCCCTTCAAGCCCTGCGGAGTTATAGCAAGCGACACGTCATGCCACTTGTCCTTCTCGCCGAAAGTCTTGGACTCTATCGCCCTGTTGATGTCGCCTTCAAGGATTGAGGCCAGAGCCTGTATCTGTATCGCGTCCTTGCACTCGACCTTGCCGTCTTTCCACTCAGAAGGTTCGTTGAACTGCACTCCCCTCATCCTGAACGTCAGGCTGTCCATCCTGAGGTTCTCGACAACTACGCCCTTGAGCTCCATGTACAGGTCAGAGAACAACCCTGTATCGTCGGGTTTCGCTGAAATGACGAGCGAGGCGGTCTCCGGGCTGAAACGCTTTACGTAGTAGTGAAGCAGGTCATCAACTTCATCTGCGCAGGACGTGCCTGTGAGAGCAAGTACTATAATCATGACAGCAACAACTAATTTCCGGGACATTGTGAAACATCATCTCCTGTAAAAATCTTTGCGACGGATATTATTATAATGGACAATGACCATGTACAATAACGAGATAATCAACCAGATAAAGGACAGCCTCGACATTGCGGAGATAATCAGCGAGCGCGTCAAGCTGAGGAAGACCGGCAGGGGCTATGTCGGGTTATGCCCGTTCCACCGCGAGAACACGCCGTCGTTCCACGTCTACGAGGACACGCAACATTATTACTGCTTCGGATGCAAGGCAGCAGGAGATATTTTCACGTACATCATGAGGGCGGAGGCGGTAGCTTTTCCTGACGCGCTGAGGCTTCTTGCTGACAGGGCGGGAGTGAAGCTGCCGGAGTACTCGCGGGAAGGGACGGACACCCGCGCTGTCTTGGACTTGGCCGCAAAGTTCTTCACCGCTAACCTCACCGGTACGCAGGGCATCGCCGCACGAGCCTACATGTCGCGGCGCAAGCTCGACGACTCCGACACAGCACGTTACTCGCTGGGCTACAGCCTGAACTCGTGGGACAGCCTCACGCAGTACCTTCGGAAGCAGGGCATCACGGACAGGGCAATCCTTGACGCTGGGCTGGCGATCGAGAACAAAGGCAGCATCTACGACAGGTTCAGGGGAAGGCTGATGTTCCCGATACATGATGTTACCGGCAAGGTCATAGCGTTCGGAGGGAGGCTGATTGACGGCGAGGGCGCGAAGTACATCAACAGCCCTGAGAGCACAACTTACAGCAAGCGCAGAAACCTCTACCTTCTCGACGAGGCACGAAAAGTTATGCTGAAGCGCGGGCGGGCAATACTCGTTGAGGGGTACATGGACGCGCTGAGGCTGCACAAGTGCGGCTTCACGGAGGCCGTTGCGTCTCTGGGAACGTCCCTCACGCCGGAGCAGGCAAATATGCTCTCGCGTTACGCGGACAAGTGCTACATCTGCTACGACTCCGACGAAGCAGGACAGTCCGCCGCCGTCAAGGGAATGTACATCCTCGCGGAAAACGGACTGAGCGTGTACGTCGTGAGCCTGCCAGAGGGCAAAGACCCCGACGAGTTCCTGAGCACAAACGAACCGGCCAAGTTCACGGAGGCTCTGAGTTCGGCGAAACCGTTAGTCATGAAGCACATCGAGCTGTTGAGCCAGTCCCTCAGCAGCGAACAACACCGCCGCAAGGCACTCGAGCAGCTGTTCGCGAGCCTGCGGAGGCTCAGCCCTGACGAAGTTCTGCGCTTCAAGGGGAGCATCTGTGATGCGACGATGCTTCCGCCTGAGGCCGTCGAACGCTACCTTCTTGGCGGCAGAGCCCGCAAAGCCTCTCCGCGAAAAACAGCCCTCCCCGCTCAGCCGAAAGATGCGGACGACACCCTCGAGGCCGCTATGTGCTTCCTGCTCTGGGACAGCCCGGAATGCCGCACGAGCATTACCCCGAGCGAAGCAGTCAGCCTCCTCACGACGAACCTTGCGCGCGAGGCAGCACTGGCGATTCTCACCGAGAACACCGACAACCTGCAGGCTGTGTGGCACAATTCCGGCGAAGAGGAGAAGATAGGCCTCCTAACGAGGGGAGAGGTCTTCTGCTCACAGCTGCAGAGCCCGTCGGCAGGGAAGTTCTTGAAGGTCTACAGCGGCCTGAAGCGCAGAAGCATCGACAGGCAGATAGCGGAAATACAGTCGCTCCCTCCGTCGGATCAGGACATGGAGGAACTGCAGAGCCTCCTGACACAGCGGGGAAAATTCTCACTCTGACTTCAGGCTGAAGAAGTGTACAGGGTGTGCGGACTGAAAGATCACATCGCGGAGGTTTTCGCTAGCAAGAATCTCGGGTTCGCTGTCCTTCTCGCGAATGAATACCACTCCCGGAGCGTCCTTCATCGCCGCCAGAATCGCCGCAGACTTCTCGAAGCCGGCAATCATGAACGCCGTAGCCAGCCCGTCGCCTAACGAACCGTCAGGAGTAATTACGGTAACCGACAGCAGGTCGCTCATTACGGACTCGCCGGTCTTCGGGTCAAAGAAGTGCGTGTATCTCTTGCCGTCTACCTCCTTGAAGCGTTCGTAGCCTCCCGACGTAATCACAGCGCAATCGTTCACGCTCACGGCAAGTTCCGCTGCTCCGTAGGGGTTGAGGGGGTTGCGCACGCCTATCTTCCAGTTCCCGCCGTCAGGCTTTGTCCCGACAACGTAGATGTTCCCGCCCAAGTCTATGAGCCCGGAAACTGCTCCCCTGCTCTTCGCGAGGTCAGCAATCTTCTTCGAGGCGTAACCCTTCGCTATGCCCCCCAAATCGATTACACAGCCCTTCTCCTTCAAGCAGATGCTGTCGTCAGCGACATCAAGGTTCTCGATTCTGCTCAGGCCGATAACAGCATCAAGCTCCTCCTTCGTCGGCACGGTGTTGTCTGCGCGGTTAATCTTCCACAGCCTCGTTACCGCACCGATCAGCGGGTTGAACACGCCCCCCGTAACCTCGTACAGCCTCACCGAATCCCTGACTGCCTCGACGACGTACGGCGGGACATTCACGCGTTCAAGGCCTGCCTGAGAGTTTATGCGCGAGATGTCGGAGGAGGGGTTGTACATCGAGAGCGCGTTGTCCAGCTCAGCGAGAAGAGCATACGCGTCGTCAATGAGCTTGTCGTCCTTTGTTGTGAAGGACATGCGGATAACGGTATTCATTGCGAAGCCGTCGCGCTTTACCTCAGGGACAGGAGCAACAGCCCACGACAACAGCCCGGCAGCAACAAGCAGTGCAGCGACAAAATATTTGCGGTACATGAAATCAATCACCTCGCCCGTATTATAATTGTCGCAGCTAATTTTTTGTGAGGAGCAGAGAACAATGACGTACTTTATCGGAGTTGACATAGGGGGCACGAACCTCAAGGCCGGAGTTGTCGACACAGAGGGTCATATAGTCGGCGAGGCCTCAGTACCTACGGGGGCGGACAGGCCGCAGGACGTTGTGCTCGAGGACATTCTGGGGGCAGTGAGCAAGGCGGTAGAGGCTTCGGGCGTGAGCATGAAGGAGATTCGCGCTGTCGGTATGGGCTCGCCGGGACTTATCGACTACACGACAGGGACTGTGGTCTACAACAACAATCTTGGCTGGCGGGACTTCCACATCTGCGAGAAGATGAGCGATGCCCTGAGTATGCCTGCACGCCTGGAGAACGACGCTGACGCGGCGGCACTTGGCGAGGTTGTCGCAGGGAGTGCTAAGGGAGCAAAGAGCGCGATGATCATCACGCTGGGGACTGGCGTGGGTTCGGGTTACGTTCTCGACGGAAAAATCTTCAGGGGCTGTGAGTTCGGGCACATGGTTATAGCTTACGGCGGGAGGAAGTGCACCTGCGGACGGCACGGGTGCTTTGAGGCGTACTGTTCCGCGACGGGACTAATCAACATGACGAAGGAAGCTATCGCCGAACATCCCTCAAGCACGCTCGCTGAGATTGCGGCGAAAGAAGGAACTGTGAGCGGGCACACTGTTTTTGTCGCGGCGGAAGAAGGCGACAAGGTAGCAGAACACATCATCGACGAGTACACCGGGTACTTGGCCGGAGGGCTGGCGAACCTCATCAACGGACTACAGCCTGAAGTAATCAGCATAGGCGGAGGCATCGGCAAGCAGGGCGAGAGGCTGTTAGTTCCTCTTCGCGGAAAAGTTGCAGAGGAAGTGTACAAGGGGCTGCCCGTCCCTAAGATCGTGAGCTGTACGCTGGGCTACAAGGCCGGGCTTATCGGCGCGGCAATGGCAGCAAGAGACCTGTAACAGCAAAAAAGGGGGAGCAATTTCCCCCTTTCGTGATATCTTACGCTATCAGGGCAATCGCTACATCGTTGACGTTCGTACCTGTCGGGCCGGTCATCAATAATGCATCAGCCGCCTTCAGCGCGTTGTACGCATCATTGTTCTTCAGAACCTCCGCAATGCTGATACCTTTGCCCTTCAGCTTTGCTTCCGTAGTCCCGTCAACAATTCCGCCCGCCGCATCCGTAGGCCCGTCCGTCCCGTCAGAACCCAGAGACGCAACTACAACGCCTTCCAGCCCCGCAATTCCCTGCGAAGCCGCAAGAGCGAACTCCTGATTACGTCCGCCGAGACCCTTGCCCGTAAGATGCACTACAGTTTCTCCTCCGGCAATCAGTGCGCACGGAGCACTAACCGGCCTTCCCGAAGCCTTGACCTCGCGCGCAATACTTGCCATGAACGAGCCGCCTTCACGTGCCTCACAAGTCATCGTCGTCGTCAGCACAAGCGGAGTGTAGCCCTTTGCCTTCGCGATGTTCGATGCGGCCTCGCACAGTGCGGTAACGCTCCCCGTTATCGTCGCCGTAACGTTGCCGAGCTCCTTCGGTGTCTCCTGAGCAAGTACGTTCATGAGCTCGGGCTTGACCTTGAGACCGTACTTCTTCACGATTGCGAGAGCCTCTTCACTCGTCGACATGTCGGGAGCCGCCGGGCCTGAAGCGATGCTGTCGAGCCTGTCGCCCAGAACATCACTCAGCACGACCATGAACACATGAGCCGGTGCACAGACCTGCGCGAACCTGCCGCCCTTGACGCTGGATAAGTGCTTGCGGATTGTGTTTATCTCCACGATGTCCGCCCCGCAGGCCAAGAGCTGGCTCGAGATGTCCTGCATGTCCCCGAGAGTTACCCCTTCCGCCGGAAGCTCGAACAGCGCAGACCCTCCGCCGCTCACGAGGAACAGAACTGTGTCGTCAGCAGTGAGGTTCTTGACGTGCTCGAGGAGTGCCTTAGTGCCCTTGATGGTGTTCTCGTCAAGCACTGGATGTCCGGCCTCGTAGATCTCCAGACCCGGAATGTCGCCCATCGAGTGATCGTACTTGGTTACGACTGCACCAGAAATTCCCGAACCGAGAATGTCGCTTGCGGCTTTGGCCATCCTCCAGGCTGCTTTTCCGATTGATGCGACGATGATGCGTCCCTTGCCCTTGCGTGAGGTGAAGGCGGGGTTGTTCAGGGCTTCACGGACTGCTGACTCGGGAAGCACGGCCTTGATTGCGTCGTCGATTATTGCGCGCATGTCCTGCATGAGATTCGGCATGAGTTTAGATTCCTCCGTTGTGTATGAATGTTTGGTGTGGATGGAGCTATTGTATCACGAAAAACTTTGCGGCTTCTGTTACCCTGCGATTTCGTGCAATGACGGGTCAGCCGTTACCTCAGCGTCTCCCTCACGCCCTCTGCGGATGAAGGCATTTCGTCCCGCCATCGCTATCATCACTGCGTTGTCCGTGCACCTGCTCAGCTTCGGAAGCCACGCCCTTACCTCACGGCACGAACCCAGAGCCTCCCTCAAGGCACTGTTCGCTGACACTCCTCCCGACGCAGAGACGCGCTTTATGCCGGTCATACGCGAAGCCAAACGAACCTTGCTCATCAGAGCTTCCGTTACGCAGTGCTGAAACGACGCGCACAAGTCCTCTAGCGGAAGCTCCTGCCCCGCCTCCTGCAGTTTCTTCACCTGCCACAGCAACGCAGTCTTGAGCCCGCTGAAGCTGAACTCTACCTTGTCCGTGTTCTTCATGGGAATCGGGAAGCTGAATGCGTGAGGGTTGCCCTTCGTAGCTAGACGGTCAATCTCCGGCCCGCCCGGGTACTTCAGGCCAAGAATACGTGCCGCCTTGTCGTAGGCCTCTCCCGCCGCATCATCGCGCGTCTGCCCTAACAGCTCGTACTTCCCGAATGCCTCAACCTTGATGATTTCCGTGTGCCCGCCCGAAACTATCAGCGAGAGGAACGGAGGCTTCAGGTCTTCCGCGTCAACAAGAGGCGCGAACAAGTGCCCTTCGAGGTGATTCACGCCGATTAAGGGAACATTCCACACCTGCGACAACGCACGTGCTGTCTGCACCCCCACAATCAGCGAGCCCATAAGTCCCGGGCCTCTCGTTACGGCGATCAAGTCCAGCTCGCGGGGGGAAATGTTGCACTCCTTCAAGGCAGCATCAACCAGCGGAAGAAGATTCTCGAGGTGCTTCCTTGCCGCGAACTCGGGGATTACTCCGCCGAAACGCGAATGATCCTTTATCTGGCTGGAAAGATACTCGCACAGCACCTCACGTTCTCCGCGAAGCACCGCAACTCCCGTGTCATCACAGCTCGTCTCTATTCCCAGCGTAAGCATCACGAGTATGAGTTATCCTCGACGAACACAGGCCACGCGTGGTTCACGAAGTCATCATAAGCGTCGAACAGCGGAGGCTGCATTATCTCATCATTGAAGATGAACTGCTCAAATCCTCCCAGCGCGATTTCCCCGAACCACATTTTTTTGTCGCATTCATGATTATGACTGAACAACTCTGACACGCTAAATCATCCTCCTCATCGTCGCAGTCGCAAAGCACGTCATCGACAGTCCTGCTCCGGCATCGTCGAGCCCCTCTGCGGACTTGAACTTCAAGTTACAGGGGAAATGTTCACTGAGATTCGCGATGATTGCTTCACGGTATTTGTTCAGGCGGGGGACTTGCGCTTCCACCACAGCATCAACAAACACAACCTCCCAGCCCTCAGCCTCAACGCGCCTCATGACCTCGTCAAGCAGCTTCATGCTGTCCGCACCCCTGAACTCCTCAGAGCTTGCGGGGAAGAGATTGCCGATGTCAGGAAGCCCCGCTCCGCCGAGAACTGCATCCATCACTGCATGAGCCAGAACGTCAGCATCACTGTGCCCGAGCAGTCCGAGAGGAGAAGCTATCTCCACGCCTCCGAGAATCAACCTTCTTTCCGGCACGAGCCTGTGAACGTCATAGCCCAGACCAGTGCGCATTGTTCCCTCCGTCAGCGCGCGTGCAATCATCATGTCCTCCTTCTGCGTAACCTTGAAGTTCAGCCGTTCTCCCTCAACATAACGCAGTTCATGACCTACATTCTGCCACGCTTCTGCTTCGTCCTTAGCGAGAGGACAGGCCTTCACCGCCTCAATGAGTTTTTCGCGCGGGAAACTCTGCGGGGTCTGCGTTATGTACAGTCCTTCACGGTCAACGCACTCTATCTCCGTGCCGTCAATCCTCTTCAGCGCGTCGCTCACGGGCAGGACTGGAACAACCCCAGCGTCATCGTCTGTGCTGTCCATCAGCCGCCGGAAAAGCTCCTTACTCCCGAACGGACGTGCCGCATCGTGAACCATAACGTAATCACACGCTGCCTCGCGAAGTCCGTTAAGCACCGAGAGAGCACGCTCGCTCCCGCCGTGTGTTACTTTAACGGGGTACGGAGCAGAGATTTCACCGTCAAAGCCCGCCGGAACGATTAAGACTATCTCCCGCACTCCGTCTGTCTTGGCCGCAACGTCTGCGCTCCAACGCCACAGAGCTTTTCCCCCGAGCGTCATGAACTGCTTGCGCACATTGCCCATCCTCGAGCCGCTTCCTCCCGCCGCAATCACAAAGCTGAACTCCCTCACAGTACCTGCCTCCGTGCCTCTAATGCTGTGTTGAGCGTCATTCTGTCCGCGAACTCTATTGCCCCGCCGACAGGCAGTCCGTACGCTATGCGCGTAACCTTCTCCGCGCCGCTCTTCCTTAGAACGTCTAGCAGCGTGTAGTACGTCATGTCCCCTTCAACCTTCGGGCTTGTAGCGATGATTACCTCATCAGCTCCTAGTGCCTCAATGTGCCCCAGCAGGAAGTCGATTGCCTCGCTGCTGAGTTCTTCGCCGTCTATCGGTGAGACCCTTCCGCCAAGTATGTGGTACAGTCCGTTGTAGACACCTGACTGCTCGAACGTCGAGAGTGCCTCGATGTCGTCGACGATGCACAGCGTCTTTCTGTCGCGCAGAGGGTCAGTGCATATGCTGCAGGGGTTGTGCTCGGAGATGTTGCCGCACTGCCCGCAGGTGTGCAGTCCCTTCTTCAGGTTAGCAATCAGTGTCCCGAGAGCTTCTAGGGTATCGTTGTCCTGCTTAATCAGGTGGTAGGCTATACGCCGTGCACTCTTGAGGCCGATGCCCGGAAACTTCTTCAGGGCAGTTACGAGGTCGTTAAGGGCAGTGCTCACAGGTTACAGCCCCATTCCCATAGCTCCGAGTGCGCCGGTGATTCCTCCCATTCGTTCGCTCATGAGTTCGCGGCTTTTGCGGAGGCCTTCATTGACGGCGGAAGTTACGAGGTCTTCGAGCATCTCCCTGTCCTCAGGGTTGATGACTTCGGGGTCTATCTTTATGCTCACGAGGTCTCCCTGTCCCGTGAAGACTGCACTGACCATTCCTCCGCCGACGCTGGCTTCTACGGTCTCGCTGGCTAGCTTCTCCTGTATCTGCATCATCTGTGTCTGCATCTGCTTGGCCTGCTTCATTATGTTGTTGAGCTTCATAAAAATTTCTCTCTCCTAAATCTTTGGGATTGGTAAATTCTATCACGTATAATTATGCGAAAACGTTAAGGAGCAAAATTTTCACCATGCTTGAAATCTTCAAGGCTATTCCTGCAGGAGGAACTGTCTTCAACTGCATAACCGTACTCATCGGAAGCACGGCAGGACTCCTCTTAGGGAAATTCATCCCCGATCGCATGAACACAACCATCTTCAACTGTCTCGGACTCTTCACGCTGTACGTGGGAATCAATATGTCCCTGAGCACAAAGCATTCTATTGCAGTACTCGCTAGCCTGATGCTCGGGACGATTACCGGCGAACTCTTAGGCATTGAGCGTCGGCTCAACAATCTGGGCGACACACTGAAGGCCAAGCTCCACACCAAGAACGAGACCTTCACGCAGGGCTTCGTGAGTGCAACCCTGCTGTTCTGCGTGGGTTCGATGGCGATAATCGGTGCGTTCAACGACGGACTCCGCCATGACCCGGAACTGCTCATGACTAAGGGCATAATGGATGGCATTGCGGCGACGATGTTCGCTTCTGGCTTCGGGCTCGGGACGGTGTTCTCGATTGTGCCGATGTTCATCTATCAGGCAGGGCTGACGTTCGCGGCTTCGGGACTTGAAGGCGTAATCACTCCCGACATGTACGCGAATATTTCCGGCATCGGAGGGCTAATGATTATGGGAATAGGCTTCAACATGCTGAAGATTACGAAGCTGAAGCTCGGTGATATGCTGCCGGGCTTGGTGTATGTTGTGTTCCTCACAATGTTATTCGAGTAGAAAGGAGAAATGTTTATGAGCTTTGACTGTTCAGGATTGAAGGCGTATTCGGGCTACTGCAACGATACTGCGGAGCTGCTGAGCTGTTCTTCAGGCGGAGGAGCATTTATGCTATCAAAAGCTATCATTTTTGCGGGGGGGGGGTGCTAGTGTATTTGGCGTATGCTACTCTCCTGACTTCATGGACGCAGAGTATGCGTGTGTTGAACGTGTCGAGGACTTAGGGAAGCTCAAGGGTTCTAAGTATATACCCTCAAAGAAGAGAGTCCTCATTAATGGAGAATATGTATCTCTCTGGCCGATGGTTTCGCAGAAGCTGGAGGAAGGACGCACGGTATTATTTACAGGGCTGGGCTGTGATGTAGCGGCCCTGTACGCTTATCTGAAGGCCAAGAACACCGACACTTCACGTCTCTTCACGGCAGAACTTGTCTGCTTCGGCCCGGCACTCCCTGAGGTTCACAGGCAGTACGTCGCGGGGCTCGAGGCCAAGTACAATTCACGCATAACGTCATTCACGGTGAGGCACAAGGCGAAGGGCTGGACACCTCCATACATTCGGGCGACGTTCGAGGACGGCAGGGAGTTCGTTACGGACTTCTACGCGTCGGACTACGGACGGGCATTCGGGCTGTACACGCGCGATGTGTGCTACGGGTGCAGGTTCAGGGGCGCGAACCACAAGGCAGATGTTACGCTGGGTGATTACTGGGGGCTGACCCCGGAGATGCCCGGCTGGAACAAAAACGGCGTATCAATCTTCATCGTGAGGACGGAGAAGGGAGAGGAACTCATCAGGATGCTTCCGCGCACGGAGTTCACGCTAAGGGAAGAAGATGTGAGCTTCGCCGTCAGGAACAACCCGATGTATTACGAGCCAAGAAAGAAGCCGGAAAGTTACGGGAAGTTTCGCCGTGAGCTCGAGACTTTGGGGCTTCACAGTGCTGTCGTGAACCATTACGGACGGCTGAAGTTCTGCGCGCTTGTGCTGAAGGAACGCGTGAAGAGTGCTGTACCTGCTCCAGTAAAGAGAGTGCTGAAGAAGTTATTGCGGAGGGGATAAGTATATAATTGGCGGCATAAATCACTAAGAAGGTCGTGAAAAGTTTATGCCGGATACTTATGACATTACAGGGATGAGCTGTGCTGCCTGCTCAGCACGTATTGAACGCGTCGTCAAGAAGCTCGACGGTGTTGCGTCGTGCAGTGTGAGCCTCCTCACGAACTCAATGAACGTTGAGGGAACAGCCAGCCCGTCCGCCATCATTGCCGCAGTCGAGAAGGCGGGTTACGGCGCGAAACTCAGGACACCAGAACCGGAAATCTCCCACGCTCAGGAGGAAGAAGCCCTAGCTGACCACGAGACCCCGAAGCTCAAACGCAGGCTAATCGCGTCGCTGGGGTTTCTGCTTGTCCTGATGTATTTCTCGATGGGGCATATGCTGAATCTTCCTCTGCCAGCGTTTTTCGTGGACAACCACATAGCACAGGGACTAGCTCAGCTGCTCTTGGCCGGAATCATCATGGTCATCAACCAGAAATTCTTCATCTCAGGCTTCAGCACTCTTCTTCACCTTGCGCCCAACATGGATACTCTTGTAGCTATGGGCTCGTTCTCGTCGTTCGCGTGGAGCGTCTACGTGCTGTTCATGATGACGAAGCCCCACACGTTCACGGTGCATGATTTCTACTTCGAGAGTGCGGGAATGATTCTCACCCTCATAACCATAGGCAAAATGCTTGAAGCCCGCTCCAAAGGCAGGACGACGGACGCACTTAAGTCGTTAATGAGGTTAGCTCCGAAGACGGCAAACGTAATCAGGAACGGGCAGGAAGTTACCGTGCCGGTCGAGCAGGTTCGCAGGGGAGATGTCTTCACTGTCAGGCCGGGCGAGAACATCCCTGTTGACGGTGTAATCATCGAGGGCACGAGCGCGGTCAACGAGTCAGCCTTAACCGGCGAGAGCATCCCCGTCGACAAGGCGGAAGGTGATTCGGTTTCGGCGGCAACGGTGAACCAGTCGGGGTTCATAAAGTGCGAGGCAACCCGCGTCGGCCAAGACACAACGTTATCACAGATCATCAAGATGGTCAGCGATGCATCAGCCACAAAAGCACCCATCGCCGGCATTGCGGACAAGGTCTGCGGAGTGTTTGTGCCTGCAGTTATCGCGGTCGCAGTCATCGTTGTTGCGGGCTGGATGTTCGCGGGAAAATCCTTCGGCGATGCGCTGGGCTACGGAATTGCGGTGCTCGTAATCAGCTGCCCGTGCGCTTTGGGGCTTGCCACGCCTGTTGCGGTTATGGTCGGGAACGGAGTCGGCGCGAAGAACGGAATACTCTTCAAGACAGCGTCATCACTTGAGGAGGCTGGGAAGATTCAGATTGCGGCACTCGACAAGACAGGGACGATAACGAGCGGAGAACCCAAAGTTACCGACATAATCACTGCGGGGGATGTCCTCGAGGACGAGCTGTTATCTCTTGCGTTTTCGCTTGAGGCCAAGAGCGAGCACCCGCTGGCACGTGCTGTTGCGGCCTACGCGAACGAACAGAAAATCTCCGCGCGTGAGGTTGAAGGTTTCAGGGCACTTCCCGGAAACGGACTGACCGCGAAACTCCCGAACGGCTCGGAGCTCACCGGCGGAAGCGTGAAGTTCATGGGAGAGAAGCTCAGCGTTGAGGAGAGGTACATTGCGCAGGCTCAGGCACTGGCTGAGGCTGGGAAGACTCCGCTGATGTTCGCGCGTGATGACGAACTGCTGGGGATTATCGCCGTCGCCGACACGATAAAGCCCGACAGCACTCAGGCCGTCAAGGAGCTCCAGGAGCTCGGGGTCAAAGTAGTGATGCTGACTGGCGACAACGAACGCACTGCGCGGGCAATCGGAGCACAGGCAGGTGTTGATGACGTAATCGCCGGAGTCCTTCCCGACGGCAAAGAAGCGGCAATACGTGAACTGCAGCAGGGCGGCCGTGTCGCGATGGTCGGGGACGGGATCAACGACGCTCCTGCGTTGACGCGCGCGGACATCGGAATAGCCATCGGTGCAGGGACGGACATAGCAATTGATGCGGCGGACGTTGTGCTGATGAAGAGCAGCCTCCTCGATGTTCCTGCGGCAGTACGTCTCAGCCGTGCAACACTCTTCAACATCAAGGAGAATCTTTTCTGGGCGTTCATCTACAACGTGATAGGCATTCCGCTGGCGGCTGGATTGTGGGGCTGGAAGCTCGACCCTATGTTCGGTGCGGCGGCTATGAGCCTCTCCAGCTTCTGCGTCGTAACTAACGCGCTCAGGCTTAACCTGTTCAGCATAAGGGGGAAGAAGTCATGGGAAAAAGTCATGGGGAAGCTGTTTGTTTGCGTGATGCTCCTACTCTTGGCCGGTACTGCACGGGCTGATGTTGAGGAGTTCCGCTATTTCTCGCTGGATGTTCCTGACGGCTGGACTGCGATGGAGGACGGTGCGGCTGTTACGGTGATGAAGGACGACAAGACCGGCTCGCTCTCAATCACTGCCGACAACCCGCAGGGCAAAACGATAGAGGAACTTGCGGCTATGTTCTCCTCCGAGCTCAACGGCACAGCACCAGAACGGGACGAGGAAGGAAGCTACACGTTCAGCTTCAACAACGGAGTGAGCCAGGCCGCGATAGACGGGACGGATGACCTGTACCTGCTGATAATTGGGACGGGAATAGAGCAGAACAGCGAGGCGATGCTTGAGATTTTGGAGTCACTAGAGATGAAGTAAAGCATTGTCCGTGTTAAAATAGATGGTCATTGCGGGGGTGGCGGAATGGCAGACGCGCCAGACTTAGGATCTGGTGTCCTAGACGTAGGGGTTCAAGTCCCCTCCTCCGCACCATCATTCATTAATTCCATGAGAGAGGATTACACACAAAAATCATGAAGGGTATAGTTCTTGCAGGAGGCAGCGGGACACGTCTTTACCCTCTGACACTCGTAACATCAAAGCAGCTCCTTCCGGTCTACGACAAGCCGATGATATACTACCCCGTCTCTGTGCTTATGCGCGCTCGTATCCGCGACATCCTCATCATCTCTACACCCGACGACCTTCCGCGCTTCGAGAAACTTTTAGGGAGCGGCTCACAGTTCGGAGTGAATTTCTCCTATGCCGAGCAGCCATCACCTGACGGACTAGCACAGGCATTCATTATCGGCAAAAAGTTCATCGGCACGGACTGTGTAGCAATGATACTCGGCGATAACATTTTTGCGGGCAACGGCCTCGTGAAGAAGCTCCGCGAGGCTTCAGGAAATGCCTTGATGGGCAATGAAGCAACAATCTTCGGCTACTACGTCGATGACCCCGAGAGGTTCGGCATCGTTGAGTTCGACGGGCAGGGGCACGCGGTCTCGATCGAAGAGAAGCCCGAGCACCCGAAGAGCAACTACTGTGTTACGGGGCTATACTTCTACGACAACAGAGTCATAGAGTTCGCGGAGAGCCTCAAGCCCTCAAAGCGCGGAGAGCTGGAGATTACCGACCTCAACCGCATATATCTCGAGCGCGGAGAACTTAACGTCGAGCTTCTTGGGCAGGGGTACTCGTGGCTGGACACAGGAACTCATGAGAGCTTGGCCGACGCAACTAACTTTGTGCGCACGCTCGAGACACACCAGCACAGAAAGATTGCGTGCCTCGAGGAGATAGCGTACCTCAACGGCTGGATTACGCGCGACGACGTGATGAGAATCTGCGAGCAGTTCAGCAAGAACCAATACGGGCAATACCTGCGGGACATTCTGGAGGGGAAATACATCGATGCATAGGACACTAATAACCGGCGCGAACGGCCAGCTGGGCAGAGACCTTGTCCGCGAGCTCACGTCAAGAGGCGTTGACTGCACAGCGTCGGACATTCAGGAGAGATACTCGGGCAGCGAAGACTGCATGTATATTCCGCTGGACATAACGGACGATAAGGACGTAACTTCTGCGTTCATGTTCACCCAGCCGGAAAGGGTAATACATTGTGCGGCATGGACTGCTGTTGACGCGGCAGAGGAGACGGCTAACCGCAAGAAGGTATTTGCTGTGAACGCTCAGGGCACAGAGAACATTGCGAAGGCGTGCAGAGATTACGGTGCCGCCATGACGTACCTCAGCACGGATTACGTTTTCAGCGGGGAGGGCGTTGATGCCTGGAAGCCGGATGAAAACTCATTCTCGCCCCCGAATTATTACGGCAAAACTAAACTTGCAGGCGAGCTTGCTGTCAGGCTTCACGTCGAACGATACTTCATCGTCAGGATTGCGTGGGTCTTCGGCCGGAACGGCAATAACTTCGTCAGGACAATGCTGAAGCTCGCGGAAACTCATGACACTCTGCGCGTCGTCAATGACCAGATAGGCACGCCGACATACACGCCGGATCTTGCGCGTCTTCTTGCGGACATGAACGAGTCCGACAAATTCGGCATCTACCACGCGACGAACGAGGGCGGGTACATCAGCTGGTACGACTTTGCGTGCGAGATTTTTGCCCAAGCCGGAAAGTCCGTGAACGTCATTCCCGTAACGACGGAGGAATACGGCCTCTCGAAGGCGAAGCGTCCCCACAACTCGCGCCTTGACAAGAGCAAGCTGGTCGAGGCAGGCTTCACGCCCCTTCCTGACTGGCGGGATGCACTGAGGAGGTATTTGGCTGATGGGGCAGATTAGCGTCGAGCACAACGCCGGAGGAATTGAGGGGCTGTGCGTGATTACCCCGACGCTTCACGGCGACAGACGGGGCTACTTCATGGAGACGTACAATCTGCGCGACATGCAGGAAGCCGGAATAGATACAGTGTTCGTCCAAGACAACCAGAGCAGCAGCACTAAGGGGGTACTTCGCGGACTGCACTACCAGATACATTACCCGCAGGCAAAGTTAGTGAGGGTGATTAGAGGAAGTGTGTATGATGTGGCTGTTGACGTACGGAGAGGAAGCCCGACGTTCGGGAAGTGGTACGGCATCGAGCTCACTGCGGAGAATCACAGACAGTTCTTCATTCCGAGAGGGTTCGCACACGGATTTCTTGTGCTGTCGGACGAGGCGGAGTTCTGCTACAAGTGCGACGACTTCTGGCATCCTAACGACGAGGGCGGCATAATCTGGAACGACCCGACAATAGCTATCACTTGGCCGGATGTTGGCGTTCCGCTGACTCTGTCGGACAAGGACAAGGTTTTGCCGTCATTCAAGGAGGCAGTGTTACCGTGAAGATAATCGTAACAGGAGGAGCAGGGTTTATCGGGAGCAATTTTATTTTCCACATGCTGGAGGCTCACCCTGAAGACAGAATAATATGCATCGACAAGCTGACTTACGCGGGCAACATCAACACCCTCAAGGACGTAATAGAGCAGGACAGAATATCGTTCTTCCGTCTGGACATCTGCGACAGAGAGAGAATCTACAGCCTGTTTGAGCGTGAACATCCTGATGTTGTCGTGAACTTTGCGGCAGAGTCCCACGTTGACCGCTCAATCAATGACCCGGGAATCTTCCTGTTCACCAACACTCTGGGGACTGGTGTCCTGCTTGATGCGTGCGTGAAGTTCGGGATAAAGCGTTACCATCAGGTGAGCACGGACGAGGTTTACGGGGACTTGCCGCTTGATCGGCCGGATATGTTCTTCACGGAGACATCGCCGATACGTACATCATCGCCGTATTCCGCGTCGAAGGCTGGGGCTGATATGCTGGTGCTCGCGTACCACAGAACTTACGGCCTTCCTGCTAGCATATCGAGGTGCTCGAACAACTACGGCCCTTACCATTTCCCCGAGAAGCTGATACCGTTAATGATAATCAACGCGCTTCACGACAAGCCGCTTCCAGTTTACGGCGAGGGCATCAACGTGAGGGACTGGCTTTACGTGGAGGATCACTGCCGGGCAATCGACGCGATAATCCACGATGAAGCGTCTGTCGGAGAGGTGTACAACATCGGCGGGCACAACGAGATGCGGAACATCGACATCGTGAAGCTGATTTGCCGCGAGCTGGGGAAGCCCGAGAGCCTGATACAGTTTGTTACGGACAGGAAGGGGCATGATTTGCGGTACGCGATTGACCCGACGAAGATATATTTACGTCTGGGCTGGAGGCCGGAGACACGCTTTGCGGACGGCATAAAGCGTACAATCCGCTGGTATCTGGACAACGGAGAGTGGTGGAGGCCTCTGCTTTGACCCCCGAAGAGAAACAGCAGGTGCAGAACATAATAATTGCGCGCACAAGGTTACTTTCCGAGAAGATAGCCCTGCAGGAAGACCAGATAGCCGGACTGACCGCAGAGCTTGCCGGCAAGGACGAGGAGCTTGCGGGTCTGCGGTCTCAGCTCGCAGAGTCTCAGGAACAGAATGCCGCGCTTCAGTCAGCACTTCAGGCCTTGAAGCTGCGTCCCGTCCCTGTATCTGCACCCGCACAGTCCCAGCCGGTTCCGGCCAAGACAGCGAAACCCAGCTACCTCGTCTCGCTCTTGCGGCAGCATTTCTCGCTGGATTCCTTCAAGGCGGGGCAGGAAGAGGTGATCGACGCGCTGTTGTCGGGGCGGGATGTCTTCTGCTCGATGCCGCGACATTACGGGATGAGCATATGCTTCCGTCTTCCGGCTCTGCTGATGCCCGGCCTTACCCTAATCATTACGAAGTCAGAGCCCGAAGGCCTTCCTCCTCAGCCGCACACGGAGTACCTGACCTCATCGATGACTCCGGCCAAGAAACGCGAACTCCTCCGAAAGCTCAAGAGCGGAACGAGCAAGCTGCTGTGTTCGACGCTGGAATTGTTGTCGTCCGACGAAATCTTCCCGTCCCTAAAGGCCGTAGACATCTCGCTGGCGATTATCCTCAGCGGAACAGAAACCCTAAAGGACTGCGAACAGTTCCTCGAGATGCTGAGCAAACGCCGAATCAGTCGGGGAGTCTTTGCGCAGGCAACGAGCCCCTTCGAACGTCAGGAGATATTCCGTCATCTTCGTTCGCCGCTAAGGGTAGTTACCGGCTGGAACAAACCGGAAGTGTCATTCAGGATTGTGCGCACGGAGGACAAGAGCCGTGAACTCGCGGAGATTCTGCGGCAGAAGGCCGGACGGCCGGGAGTGATTTACTGCACCTCGCCGGAGGCCGCCTTCAAGCTCAGCGAGACGCTCTCTGCTTCAGGGCTTCTCTCCGACGCAATCACTGTCCTTCCTGCTCGTCTGTACAGTGAGGTTCAGCGCAAGGACGTACGCTTCATCGTGCACTACGAACCGCCGGAGAATCTAGCGTCATACTCACAGCAGATTAACCCAGCAGGCCTCGACGGACAGAAGGCGGAATGCATAATCATTCTTTCACGGCAGGACTTCAGGGAGGCCGACAAGTCTATAGTGAGATTTTGCGAGGACACTGCTTCACTGCTTACGTATTTGGGGCAGGATGATTCTATGATTGCACCTGCACAGCCCGAAGAAACGGAGAGCTTCCTTCCCGAAGACTTCTCTGATTTCGACTTTGGGACAGCAAACGAGGCACAGAAGGAAGCCATAACCTGCACGAGCGGGCCTCTGCTGGTGCTCGCCGGGCCGGGAACGGGCAAGACCTACACGATAATTCAGCGGGCAGTGTTCCTCATCCAGAAGAAGCACGCCGCCCCTTCATCGATAATGCTGGCGACCTTCACCGACAAAGCCGCACAAGAACTCCGCACGCGCATAACGGAGGCACTCTCCGCACGTAACATCGCCGCAGACACCGGCGCAATGTTCATCGGGACGTTCCATGCGATTTGCGAACGCATACTGAAAGATTACGCAGACTTCACGGAATGGGGAAAGAACTTCAGGATTCTCGATGACTTCGGGCACGCGTATATCATCATGCAGAACCTTAAGCAGTTCGAGGCGATAGACGGTATTGACGGTGTATTCAGGAACGCTGGACGCTGGAAGAAGGCACAGGAGCTCATGGAGTACATCAACGAGCTCTCGGAAGAATTGACTGACCCTGAGGAGCTGATAAGCGATCCGTCGCCCGCTGTCTCTGCGCTCGGACAGGCAATGAAGCTGCACGACCAGATTCTTCACGCCGCAAACTCTATGAGCTACTCATTGCTGTTGACGGCGGCCTACAAGCTCCTTCGCGACAACCCGGAAATCTTGGCCTCCATGCAGCACAAGATTCACTACATCATGATAGACGAGTACCAAGACACTAACTACGTCCAAGAACAGCTAATCTTCCTGCTGGGCACTGAGAGCCGTAACATCTGCGTTGTCGGCGACGATGACCAGAGCCTTTACCGCTTCAGGGGCGCGACAGTCAGGAACATCCTCGAGTTCCCGGACAAGTGGGGCAAGAACGAGTGCCGGACTGTGAAGCTGATGCTGAATTACCGTTCAACGCCCGCAATCGTTCGCTTCGCCTCCGAGTGGATGGAAGACACCGGGGCGTTCTTCAGCTGGGAGAACTTCCGCAACCCCAAGCACCTCGAGGCCAGCAGCACTGCGGCATCATATCCCTCTGTCGTGAGGCTTGCGGGGATTCACGACGCGGAAGGCTGGCACGAGAAGATTCTGTCAATGCTGAAGCAGCTCAAGGGGGCGGGAGTGATTCAGGACTACAGCCAGACGGCATTTCTGTTCCGTTCGGTGAAGGCAGAAAACGTGCAGAAGCTCTCGCAGTTCCTCGAGAACAACAACATCAACGTGTACTCTCCGCGCTCAAATCTGTTCTTCCAGAGGCCGGAGATTCTGTTTGCGCTCGGATGCCTGCTCTCGATGTTCCCGGAGTACCTGCGTGCCCTCAACGCCGGAGAGTTCGCGTACATGGGCAAGGAGCCTGACTACATCAGCAAGTACCGCGAGTGCATAAGGACGGTGTCCCGACACATCGACAAACCGCTTTACGCCGGCCTGAAGAAACACCTCATAAAGCGGCGGAAGTTCCACGCAGACCTTACCGGCTACGCTGGCTACACATACAGCGGACTTCTCTACGAACTGTTTGCGTTCTACCCGTTCCCCCACGCACTGAACGCTGACATCTCAGGGAGCGTCAAAGATCTACGTCCCGCACGAAACCTCGCGCGTCTGGTTCAGGTCTTCCGCGACTACGAGCACAGCTACAACGTCAACAACATCAAGGCGGACACCATGAACCGACAGTTCCAGATGATGATGAACGTGTACATACGCTTCAGGATTGACGAGGGGCTCGACGAGTACGAGAGCTGCACTGAGGCAGTACCTGCGGATCACGTTGCCTTCATGACTATACATCAGGCAAAGGGCAAGGAATTTCCCGTAGTGTTCGTGGATTCGCTGTGGGCAAAGCCTGACGCTGACCTACGGCGCGACAAGAACAACGCACTTCTTGCGGAGATCGCGGAGAGCCATTACCGGCGGCCTGCGTTCGAGCCTGCTGACTCGGTAAAATTCTTCGACTTCTGGCGGCTGTACTATGTTGCTTTCACGCGGGCACAGAACCTTCTTGTCCTGACCTGCAACGAGGACGGCATAACTCCGAGCATGTACCTTGAGGGAGCATACAACAGGCTTGATGACGCTGAAGAGGTGATTGACGCTTCTGCGCTTCCTGCCTTCCCGCACAAGGAGACGGGACAGCACAAAATCTACTCGTTCACGGGTGATATTCTGGTGTACGAGGCGTGCCCGATGCAGTACAAGTTCTTCAACGAGCTGGAATTTCCGCCCGACAGTTCGCAGAGTGCTCTGCTGGGCAGTCTTGTTCACGCGACGATAGAGGACATACACAAGGCGGTGCTGAATCAGGAGGCGAACAAGATAACAGAGCCCGGCATCACCGACTGGCTGAACGAGAACTACGCCCGTCTTTCGCGCCAGCAGAAGACGTATCTTCCGCAGAAGTCCCGTGATGCTGCGCTGGCTCAGGTGATGAGGTACGTTCACCTTCAGGGTTCGGACTGGAGCGGCATAATCATGTCCGAAGCAGAAGCCGGAGTCGTTCGCGGGGACTATATACTGCAGGGCAGGGTAGACCTTGTGAGGCTGAGGGACGACGAAGCGGAGATCGTAGACTTCAAGACCGGCCCGAAGCCCAACATAAACATCAACCGGGACAGGACGCGCCTAGAGAACTCGCGCCGTCAGGTGAATGTGTATGCGTACATGGCGGCCAAGTCTCTGGGGCTGAAGGTTTCGGGGATGAGGCTTTACTACACGGGCACGGAAGGCGGAAGCCCCGAAATCGCCTTTGCGTACGACGAGAGCACGGCGGAGGAGGTTCTCAGGAGCATCGACGAGACGGTGAAGCACATTGCGGCAAAGGACTTCGAGCACAGAACCTCAGACCTCGAGACGTGCCGGGACTGCGTCTTCAGGTTCTTCTGCGGAAGGGCGTAGCTACTCCTTCTTCCTGAACGTCAGCTCGTTGTCGTACTCTATGAGCACATCTCCGCTTACGGGGGCTATCCTGTGCTCGGTGAGCTTTATCAGGTTCTCGGCGAGTATCTCGATGTTCATGACTGTCTTGTACGTGTCGAGAACTTCGCACCTCCAGTTGTCCGCTCCCTGCTTTATCAGGCTCATAACCTGGTCGTCAAGGTTGACGGCGACAAGCCCGAAGTATACGCGCACATCAGCATCAATGTAGGCATTCCACGTCTCGTGAAGGGTTATCGTGGACAGCCCGCGAGTGCCGGTTATCTGCGTGTCCGCGAAAGTCAGCGACGCAGTGGAGAGCGTGAGGCTCAGCGTGGTATCGTTCGTGTAGTCAGCATCGACGGTTACGGACTGGTCTATCACGTCCCATCTTCCGCTGAGGACGTAAGCTGTATTGTAGGTGTCCGGCGTGTTGTTGGGGATGTCGGTATCGCCACCCTCAGACGACTCCTCGCTGTCCTTGCTCCCTCCGCAGCCGGAAAACACCAGCACCGACACTGCCAGCACAATCATCAAGAACTTCAAGTTACGCACAACAATCATCCTTCCTGTGGGTACAATAAAAGCCTCAAGGCATTAACCTCAAGGCTGTAATCTGCGTTACTTGGAGCGGAAGACGGGATTTGAACCCGCGACCCCAACCTTGGCAAGGTTGTGCTCTACCCCTGAGCTACTTCCGCAATTGTCATTTTGGTGGCGGGACCCAGAATCGAACCGGGGACACATGGATTTTCAGTCCATTGCTCTACCATCTGAGCTATCCCGCCTTCACTCTCTACCATCGATTTTAATGGCGGGGCCGACGAGACTTGAACTCGCGACCTTCGGCGTGACAGGCCGACACTCTAAACCGACTGAGCTACGACCCCGCATGGTCAAAATCTCTGGTGGGCGAAGCAGGGTTCGAACCTACGACCCCCTGCGTGTAAAGCAGGTGTTCTACCGCTGAACTATCCGCCCTGCGAAACAACAAGGGGAATTTTACCCTTTTACGCTTTTCCTGTCAAGCATACAGCCTTCAACTTCATTCCACGTTCTTTCAGCAGCTCCGCCGAGAGTCGCAAAATATTCGTGGCAGTCCTTCAGTGCCTTCTTCTTCGCGGAAGGTTCAAGCAGTGCCAGCCATGTGCGCGCGAGTTCAGAGTCGCTGTTCACGCAGAAAGCCGCACCCATCGTGTCCATCCGTGCAGTGTCGGGGAAATCCGTCATGCTCGGCCCGTGAACCGCAGGAAGTCCGAACAGCGCGGGCTCAAAGGGGTTCTGTCCTCCCTTGTTGACGAGGCTTCCGCCGACAAACACAGCATCGCACGCCGCGTACAGCTCGAACAGAACGCCTATCCTGTCCGCCACGACAATATCTGCCTTGAGGTTTTCGCGGTCAACGCTCGAGAGCAGTTCCGCGTGTACGTCTGAATACGGCAGGGCTGAAGCTATGGTCATCAGCGCGCGTTCAGGGTGTCGCGGGACAATTACCAGCCGTGCATCAGGGAAAGTCCTGCGCAGAATCCTGAAGGCGGAGATCACTATCTCGTCTTCGCCCTCGTGAGTGCTTCCGGCAGCAATAAGCGGTGCTTTGCCGTTCTTGAGCCAGCTCCACTTCTCCGGGCTTGTGTTCTTCCGGCGGTCAAGGAGTGCGTCAACCTTACAGTCCCCCGTAACCGTAATCTTGTCTTCGGGAACGCCAAGCGCAAGGAATTTCTCTCTGTCGCTGCCGAACCTCACCATGAATTTATCTATGCACTCAAAGACTCCGTGCCAGAAGTATTTTGTGCGCCTCATCCGCGAAAAGCTCTTGTCGGACAGCCTTCCGTTCGCGAGGAATGCCGGGATGTTCCGTGCTTTAAGCTGGCAGAGCATCTCCGGCCATAACTCCGTCTCCATCGCGATATACGCACAGGGTCTGACCGCATCGAGCGCGCGGGTTACGTACCTCCTTGCGTCAAACGGGCTGTAGATTATCCCGTCGACGAGGCCGTCAAGCAGCCTGTGTGCCATTTCGCGTCCCGTAGGAGTTACCGTAGAGATGACGCACGGGTAAGCACTTCTGCTCTTGATGCGCCGGATGAGTGAGCTGGCGGACTGCACCTCGCCCACAGAGACCGCGTGAACCCACACAGCACCTTCAGGGATGCCGGAGACAGTGCCGGTACGTTCTGCGATGCTCGAGCCGTACTTTCGCCGAAGAATGCTCAGCCCTCCGAGCGCAAAGAACGTTCCCGTGAAAGTTCTGTACAGAGACATACCGGCTGGCCAGGCGGCTTGCTTCAGCATGAATATATCCTTGCGACGGCTTCGGCCAATGCCTTAAGGTCGGAATATCTGCCCGTGTTTACGCACAGGTCGTAGTTCTCCCGAGCTCCCCACTTCAAGCCCGTGTAGAACTCGTAGTAGTCAGCACGTGCCTTGTTGATGTGCTCGATGCGCTTCGTGAGTTCCTTGTCGGTGAGGGATGCTCCAGCCTCATAGTCCGCGCTCTCGTTCTGCCTGCACCGTGCCAGCTTGCTCGCCATGTCCGAATACACGAACAGCCGGAACGGAGAATACTCGCGAAGAATGTAGTCTGCTCCCCTGCCGACTATTACGCAGTCGGACTTTTCCGCAGTCTCGCGGATTATCCTGTGCTGTTCCTGCTGTACGGCGTGGTCATAGTCGGGCACTGCCGCCCAGAATGTACGTCCCGTGTGAATCGGGAAAGGTATTATCGGCCTGTGTTCAGCGACGTTCTGCACGTACTTTTCCGAGAGTGATGTGCGTTTCGCTATCTCGGCGATAATCTCCCTGTCGTAGTACGCGAAGCCCAGAGTTTCGGCCAAGTACCGGCCGAGCTCCCGTCCGCCTGAACCAAACTCGCGGCCTATAGTGATAATCTTGTTCATGTTCTTCACCTCTGCGGAAATTTTACCAGACTGCTACGCGGTCTCCGGGAGCAAGGTACATTCCGTCGCCCTTCTTGATGCCGTAGAACTCGTGGAACTTCCCATACTGCTGAAGTATCGCGTTCACCCTCAGGTAGGGCAGTGCATGTACGTCAGTCTTCAGGACAGCGTCCGTGCGTTCTCTTGTCTGAATGAGCTTCCAGATTCGCGCGTAGTTCCTGAAGAAAGAGTCGTAGTCGAAGCCCTCGCGTGTCTCCGCAATCGCCAGCATCGCCTTTATGCCCGCCATGTCAGCAATCGCCTCCCTCTGCACAAGATTTCCGTTGTACTTTGTGCCCTCAGGGGTAACCGTCATCGCGTCGAAGTACTTTATGAGCCGGTCAGCCCGTGCCTGGAACGCCTTGTAGTCCTCGTCAGTCCACCACTTGGCCACGTTGCCGGTCGCGTCGAACTGAGCTCCGCCGGTGTCGAAAGCGTGAGAGATTTCGTGCCCGATGACCATTCCGATGCCGCCGAGCTTCTCCTCGTAGGACATTTCCGGCCCGTAGAAGTCTCCGCCGAGAATGCCGGCAATTATGTTGATGGAGTTCTCAGAGGGGCGGTAGTAGGAGTTGACTACAACGACATCGCTTATCCATAAATCATGGTCTACCTTAGTGTTCAGCCTGTCGTAAAAGAATTTTTGTGTGCTGAACCTCCGCAGGGCATTGAGCGCGTCAGTGAGGCTTCCTTCAGGGTCAAGCTCAAGCTCCGAGTAATCGTGCCACTTGTCGGGGTAAGCCGCGTTGAGCCTCATAGCATCCAGCTTCTCGACCGCCTTCTTCCTCGTCGCCTCAGACAGCCAGTCCTCGCCTTCAAGCATCTTCTTGTAGCAGCTCACCGTGTCCCTGATTATCTGCGTAACTTCCTGCTTCGCCTCCTCTGGGACGTGGCGCGCAATGTACAGCCTCGACACAGGCACAGACAATCTCCCGTGAACGAAGTCCGTCGCAAGCTCGTCGTCGGGCTTGCTTCCCGTCGTGCCGAAACGTTCGCGCGACAGCTTCTGGTATTCGCGGTACGCGGGCTCGTCGGTAACCGTGATGTAGCCTTCCGCAAGATTGCACAGAAGATATGCCTTAATGTCCTCGAGGTTGTCGGGAGTGTATAAGTCATTGAGTGCTTTAAGCCACACAGGCTGCTGAAGGTTCATCAGGTCAGAGTATGCCGAATGCGCTTCCAGAATCTCCGCGAATGGGAACACCGGCGACTTCTCACGGAGCTCGTCCATGTTCAGAGGGTTATACATCTTGTCGATTGCCTCAGGGGAATATATCTCCTCGTAAGTCATCATGTGCTCTGCTATTGCCTTCTCGAACCTGAACGACATAGCAAGGAATTTCTCTGCTTCTTCCTCGCTGTAACCCAGCCTGCGTAGCATGTAGGTTACTGTCGCGTCGTGCATCTTCTTGGTGCGCTCGCCGTTGGGTGTAAGTTCGCGGTACTCTGCGCTGTCTCCGAGAGGAAGCGGAGTCGCGGAAAGCTCGAGGTTGTAGGACTCGGAGTCCTTGTTGTCCCGGCCAAGTCCGAAGTCCGCGATGACAGAGTCGTGATAGAAGCTCTCCTCGCTCATGAAGTACCTGCTCAGGTCATCGAGCGTCTCAACCTTCATTAAGTTCTGCGCCAGCCCCTTGAGCTCTGCTAGCCCGTGCTCGTTACGCGAGTCCCAGTCGAGCCACAACGCATAGAGCGTCCTCACGAGCTCCGCATCATGATCGGAAAGCGTAGGGTCAGTCATTATCGCCTTCAGCCGTGCGTCAAGGATGTCCTGAAGTTCGTTGAAGGCACTGTTTCGGGAATAACCCGGCCGTAGCTGTGCTGTGGACAGCCATTCGTGATTCACGTTCACGTAGAAGTCGTCCTTCAGTGCGGGAGTATAGCCGTCCGTAACTGCTCCCCTGATGTTGGAGTTGATCCACGCGAATGATGGTGTGATGAATGTCATTGTGAGTATTAGTGATGTGATTATCTTCTTCATAGTTAGTTGATTGCGCAAATGCTCTGCTCGCTGCGGCTGTAGTAGTAGAAAGTGTGTCCGCCCGATGTGCTCAGGCCGTAGCACTCTGAATGTTCGCGCAGAAGTTTCCCGTTCTCTGCGGAAAGCTCGAGGACTCTGCCGTCTCCTGTTCCGACGAAAATTTTGCCCTCGCAGACCACAGGACTCGCCAGAACCTGCCCGCCCTTAGTGTCGTACTCCCAGACCTGCGCGCCGTTCTTCTGGTTGAACGCAATAATCTTTCCGCTCGCCGTCCCCACAACTACGAGGCCTTCACCGATAACAGGAGAAGTAGTTACAGGTTCACCGGCCTTAGCATCCCAGAGAGGAATTACCCCGTTGAGCTGTACAGCGTGCACCGAGCCGTCCCACGCAGAATAGTACACGTTGCCGCTCTCAACTGCAGGAGTGTTGACCGCCCCGCCAGCTCCTCCACCGTTCAAACGTTTTCCTGTCTTCGCGTCGATTATGCTGAACAGTCCGTCGTACTCCCCGAGAAACACGAAGCCGCTGCTGTAGACTGGAGCAGTCCGCAAGCCCTGCTTAGCCTTGTACGTCCAGACGAGATGCCCGTCCTTGAGGTCAAAGGCTCTGAGCTCGCCGGAAGAGTATGCCGCGTAAACCATCTCCCCTCCGAATGCCGCACCTGCCTCGAGGCTCTCTGTCGCGGACTCGTCGAACACAGGAGCGTAACGCCACACGAATGAGCCGCTCGGGATGTTCAGGCAGGTTATCGTGCCGTCTGACTGCGTGAAAATCACCTTGTCGTTCTGAACTGCCGGGATGCCCGTTGCGGTTGCGTCGCTGTCGTGGTACGTCCACGAAGTATCTCCTGCCGCGTAGAAGTTGCCGACAGAATCACCGAACAGCAAAGTGTTTCCCGACAAAGCAACGCCGGTAGAGATGAAGCTGTCGACATGCGCCAGAGTCCTCTGTGCCGCCGAAGCAGCAGCTGTGAGCGCAAGGAGTAACGTGATGGCAGCAAAAAATATCTTGCGTATCATGAATTAATCACCTCGCAAGATATTATAATGCCCGCCTAGATGTACTGCTCTACCTGGTCATGTACCACTACAAGATTGTTGAAGTCCTCAGTCTGCGGACGCTGTACCATTATGGGTTCGCGTACGTGCATGAACTGCGTCTCTGTCCGGCGGATGACGAAGCCGCGCTCAAGTCTGCTGACGCTTCCGGCTGTGTTGTTGATGACGTTTGTCTGAACTACCCTCATTGATTTTCCCTCCCTGAGTTTGTGATTAATCTGCGGTGAAAATGATTCTACACCATGAATGCTGTTATTTTCCGTTCTACGTAGTTCACACATAGTGAATTGTTGTTTATTTCCTGTTTCTATAATAGAATAACGTAGCCTCGCAATCATGACCTGTTCAAACCGCAAAAATTTATACAGTAAGGAAAGATTACGGTTGACACATGCGAACAAAGATGCATATAATCTTGCGGCTTGCGGCTTGCGGCCATAGCTATTGCTTAAACTCACCTCAAGAATCCTCATCATCATATAGACATATCATCACAGCTCTCCTTGTTGAGTTCAAGGGGGGTGATTGAGCGTACCCAAAATCATGCGCAATGAATCGGTACGTTAATTCATCGTACCTCCGAATACTTTATTGAAGAAAGGAATGATATTCATGTTACGCAGGAGAATTTTTGCAGCACTCTTCATGTTGTGTGCGGCAGTGCTCGCGTTTCCGTCTGTCTCGGAGGCCAAGAACGTTATCGTCTCCGATGCACAAGCCAGCGGCGTAAAGTATGAGGCTGACGGCTACACTGAACATTACCACCCGGAAATAGCAACGCTCCGTGAACTGTTCGCTAAGGTCGTGGAGTCCGGCGATGTCGTCTATATCGGGGAAAACTGGGGCGGTTCTCGTCTGGACGGCAACGAAGAAGAGGTTGACGAGACTTGGGACAACGAGGGCTGGTTAGCCCGATTCCTCGTTACTGAACCAATCGAGATCAGCAAGGACGTAGAGATTTACGCGAGCTGTACCAGCAGAAGGCTTGGTAATGACATAATCGAGGTAGTGAATCTCACAAAAGAAGGCGACATGAAGGAAGACCTCACGACCTTTGAGGGGCAGGGAAAATCTCAGATATTCCGCATAACAGGCGGCGCGAAGGTAACAATCGCAAACCTGAGGATTCACGGTGCTTACACAGGCAGTGCTGAAAAGGGCGGAGCTGTTGCGATTTTTGAAGGCTCGCAGGTTACTATCAGGAACTGCATCATCAAGGAAACTCACAGCTCAACCTTCGAGGACGGCAGAAGCTACGGCAAGGGCGGCGGTGTTTACGTCAACGCAAGCAGGCTCACCCTTCAAAGCTCCGACATCAGAAATAATACTGCCTTTGGCACTGTGGGAGGCGGTATTGCTCTCGAAAACGGTGCTTATGC
>JAFSWZ010000008.1 GCA_017450125.1 Synergistaceae bacterium
ACCTCCTCAATTTTCGCGATAACTTCGGGCGTAACGATCAAGTTCTTTGCGTTCAGGATGTCATAGACATTTATGCTCGCAACGTTGATGCACTTTGCGCCGGGAATGTTGCTCACGGACTTCGTAACGTTCAGGCCGTTGTTGTGGTAGATCACTAAGGTCTTGCCCACGCCCAGAGCGTTGAACAGAGTCTTGACCGACTTGGTTGACGGCTTCTCGATCGCGTCAAAGCCCTTCACCACACACATAAGCTCTTCACGAACTTTGTCGGACAGCACGCACTTCAACGCAAGCTGACGGACTTTCTTGTTCACCTTCTGGTGATAGTCGCGGGGATGCGGACCATGTGCTACACCACCGTGTACCCAGATCGGCGAGCGGGTGCTTCCCTGACGAGCGCGGCCGGTGTGCTTCTGCCTCCACGGCTTTTTGCCTCCGCCGGAAACGTCTCCGCGCGTCTTGGTGCTGGCTGTTCCCTGACGGCAATTCGCGAGGTGAGCAACTACTACCTGATGAATCGCGGCCATGTGTACGGGAACGTCAAAAATCTCTGCCGGTAATTCCATCTCTCCGGCTCTGTCTCCGTTGAACTCGTATACTTTTACGAACGGCATAGTATTTTCTTCCCCCTTTATGCTTTCTTGTAGAGGGCAAGCAGGCTGTTTTTCGCGCCTGGTACTGCACCTTTCAACAGAACTAGATTATTCTCAACGTCAACGGCCATCACAGTAAGATTCTTCACCGTAACCTTATCGCTCCCCATGTGTCCGGGCATTCTCTTGCCGGGAAACACGCGCCCCGGATACGAGATAGCTCCGCTTGAGCCTCCGTGCCTGTGCTCGACCGATGTACCATGACTGAACTGCTGACCTCCGAAGTGATGACGCTTCATTACGCCCGCGAAACCTTTACCTTTGGAGATGCCCTTAACGTTGACCTTCTCTCCGGCTTCGAACAGGTCTGCTTTTATCTCTTGGCCGACCTCGTAACCTTTCACGTCATCGAGTCTAAATTCCCGAAGTGTCTTCTTGGGTTCGAGCTTCAACTTCTCGAACATTACCTTTTGCGGCTTGGACAGCTTGTGAGGCTTCACAGCCCCAAAGCCGAGAAGAACGGCGGAATACCCGTTCTGTTCAGGGGTGCGCAGAGCAACTACAGAGCACGGCCCCGCAAGGACGACCGTAACTGCTACGGCCTGTCCTTCGGAGTCATAAATCTGTGTCATTCCGAGCTTCTTCCCCAGAATCCCAATTGGCATTACTTTTTGTCTCCTTACATCTCAAATTTGTGGGGTAAATTAGAATCCCAATTGACCTGTGCTTTCTTCGTGCATTACCCACGAAAGATTCTTAAGAAGTTTGATTGCGTAACAACCCTTATTCTTAAAGGCATAGCCAGTCTGCCCCTACTGTATAGCCCCTGAAGGGACACAACATTACTTCTGCTAGAATTTTATCTGTATGTCTACTCCTGATGCTAAGTTCAGCTGCATCAAGGCATCCATAGTCTTTTGTGTCGGGTCAATAATATCGATTAACCTTTTGTGCGTCCTCATCTCGAACTGCTCGCGAGCGTCCTTGTCCTTGTGGGGGGATTTCAGGATCGTTATTCTCCCTACCTCCGTAGGCAGGGGAATAGGTCCTGAAACCCGCGCACCAGTTGACTGGGCAGTCTCCGCGATCTGAGCCGCTGATGTATCAAGCACTCGGTGGTCAAACGACTTTAATCTAATGCGGATTTTGCGTGCCATGATGATTACTCGATTATCTGGGTTACAACTCCCGCACCGACCGTGTGGCCGCCTTCACGTACTGCGAAGCGCAGACCTTCCTCCATTGCTATGGGCACAATGAGTTCAACCTCAAACGTTGCGTTATCGCCGGGCATGACCATTTCTACGCCCTCAGGCAGCTTGATGTTGCCGGTAACGTCCGTTGTCCTGAAGTAGAACTGCGGCTTGTACCCTGCGAAGAACGGTGTATGACGTCCGCCCTCTTCCTTCTTGAGGACGTAAACCTCGCTCTTGAACTTCGTGTGCGGAGTAACTGTGCCGGGCTTGGCCAAGACCTGGCCGCGCTCAACGTCGCCCTTGTCGATGCCGCGAAGAAGTACGCCTACGTTATCGCCAGCCTCTGCGCTGTCAAGAATCTTCCTGAACATTTCGAGGGAGGTTGCTACGGTATTCTGTGTGTCTCTCTTCATGCCGATGATCTCGACGGGCTCGCCTGCGTTGATCTTGCCGCGCTCATCTCTGCCCGTTACGACTGTGCAGCGTCCCGAAATCGTGAAC
>JAFSWZ010000009.1 GCA_017450125.1 Synergistaceae bacterium
CTACCTGCAGGCTCTGCTGAAGATAAAGCGGTTTGCGAACCAGTTACCGAGAAGCAGGAGGTTCCGCCTGATGGATGAGCTGAACAAGACCGTAGACAGCATTGACCCAACGATATATGGTTTCGAGGAAAAGCTCGGGGAGATTGAGGCAGGAAGATAGTGTGCTATAATCTCGGAAAAATTTTGCAGAAAGGTGTAGACAGAAATGCATGAACTGTGTATAATCACGCATCACGCATCACGCATCACGCATCACGCAGCACGCATCACGCTCATAGTCTGCCTGTAATTTCGCACAAAGATAATTCCGCGTCCTGCAGAACAAACAAAAATTCTGCGGGACGTTTTTTGTGTCTGTCTGTTTCGGAGGCCGGGCTATGGGAATAATGAAAGCACTTGCGCGCAAACTTACAGGCAACAACAAGCTGATTAAACAGATGGTGCGAAGACATTATGACAACGGACATTATATCCGTGCCGCCGCTGTAATGGCGTGGATGTTCCCGCTCAGAAAGTCCGCTGTGCTCAACTCGGAACTGCGAACTCTCAGATTCATAAACTCGAAGGAATATTACTCGGAGCTTCATGATTTGTGGAAAGTTGACATGCCCGAAGGCTATTCGCTCGTGCGCTTAGGCCGTGAACACGACGGAGGATATATTCTGCTGGATGATTTTGCTCCAGGCGGCACAGCCTACTCCTTCGGAATAAGCACAGATGTTTCGTGGGATAAGGACATGGCGGGGCGCGGCTACGATGTCTTCATGTACGACCATACTATCGACGGCCTGCCCGAAGAGAACCCGCGCTTCCACTGGAGCAAGCTGGGCATCGCTGACGGCATCGTTCAGGACGACAGGCTCAAGACACTTGATGAACTCATCAGGACCAACCATCACGAGGATAAACGCAACATGATTCTGAAGATGGATGTTGAGGGCGCAGAATGGGGCTTCCTTGAGCGGGTGAACCCCGACACGCTACGGCAGTTTGGGCAGATGACGTTCGAGTTCCACAACGTAACGGATCACCCGAACCCTGAACTGGTGCTCGAAGTTTTCAGGAAGATCAACAGGACTCACCAGCTTGTACACATTCACGCAAACAACAACGGAATTTACGTCGAGGCCGGCGGAAAAAAATTCTGCTTTGTGACCGAGCTGTCATATGTTCTGCGCGACAAGTATACTTTCACGGGAAAGTATGATCCTGTTTTGCCGCTGGACATCGATTCGCCGAACATGTTGAACTTGCAGGATATTGAGCTTGGCCGCTGGAACGAGCGTATGAATCTTGCTGACAACATGATGAGTGCTTCGATGGTCGTTAGATAATTATTCGCATTTCACGAAAGCTCCCCTTTAACATGAGGGGGGCTGTTTTTTTGTGCTATACTTACCCCACACCAAAATAAATTTACTCGTTCATCTATCGCTAAAGGTGTCCTGCGCTCTGCTCAGGATTGCGGGTGAACGTATACATCAACCTTTAGGAGGTATTTATTCTTTATGGCAGTAGCTAGTATGAAGCAGTTGCTCGAGTGCGGAGTCCACTTCGGACATCAGACCCGCCGCTGGAACCCCAAAATGAAGCCCTACATCTTCACCGAACGCAACGGTGTCTACATCATTGACCTGCAGAAGACCGTCAAAGGCCTCGACCGCGCTTATGACTTCATCCGCGAGACAGCCGCAGCCGGCGGACATATCCTCTTCGTCGGCACCAAGCGTCAGGCTCAGGAGACCATCCGCGACGAAGCAACAAGGTGCGGACAGTTCTACATCAACCAGAGGTGGCTCGGCGGTCTCATGACCAACTTCCCGACCATCAGGCGCAGGATTTCCCGTATGCTCGAACTCAGGAAGTACGACGAGGAAGGCACGTGGGAAGAGTTCACCAAGAAGGAAATCGCCATGATCAAGAAGGAACAGCTCAAGCTCGAGAAGTATCTGGGCGGCATCGCCAACATGACTTCCACGCCTGATGCAATCTTCCTGATTGACCCCCGCAGAGAAGAAAACGCAATCGCTGAAGCACGCAGGCTTCACATCCCGGTTGTCTCAATTGTCGACACCAACTGCGACCCCGAAATGATCGACTACCCCATTCCCGGCAACGACGACGCAATACGCGCAATCCGCCTCATCACCGGCCTCATGGCTAATGCAGTCATCGAGGGCAGGCAGGGTGAAGACGCTGTGATTATCCCCGTTCAGGAGCTCGGAGCAGTTGACGTGATGAGCGACGAGGAACGCATGGCAGAGCGCGAGAGGCTGCACGAGGAGTACGAGGGCAACATTGACGACGAAGGGATGGAGGCATAACTGATGGCAGAGATTACAGCCGCAAAGGTCAAGGAACTCCGCGAGCGTACGGGCTCGGGAATGATGGACTGCAAGAAGGCTCTTGCCGAGACCGGCGGAGACATGGAGAAAGCAATAGACTACCTCCGCGAGAAAGGCTTAGCGAAGGCGGCCAAGAAGGCAGAGCGCACGGCATCTGACGGAAGGGTCTTCCACGTTGTGAGCCCGGACGGAAAGCTCGGCGTAATGGTCGAGATCAACAGCGAGACGGACTTTGTCGCGAAAACGGACGAGTTCAACGGGCTCGGAGATAAGATAGTCGCACATCTTGCGGCCAAGAGCTACCCGGATGTTCCGGCACTCCTCGAGAGCGTACACGAATCCGGCTCAACGATCAGCGAGCTTGTTACGTCAATCATCGCGAAGCTCGGGGAAAATATCGTCCTCAAGAGGTTCGCGCGTTACGATGCGGAGAACGGAAAGGCTTTCTGCTACATCCACAGCAATTACAAGGTCGGCGCGCTCGTCGAACTTGACGCAGAGGACAAATCCGCAGCAGATAAGGCAGAGTTCGCGGAGCTCGGACATGAAATCTGCATGCAGATTGCCGCAGCAGCACCGCAGTACCTTGTGCCCGAAGACGTACCTGAAGACGTTATCGAGCGCGAAAAGGAAGTTTACCGCACCCAGCTTCTCGAAGAGGGCAAGCCCGAGAAGAAGATAGAGTTCATACTTCCCGGCAAGCTCAGGAAGTTCTACGAGACAGTGTGCCTTCTGGAGCAGGAATACATCCGCGACGGCGACAAGAGGATAAAGCAGCTCCTCGAGGAAGCCGGAAAGAAGCTCGGCACGAAGATAACCGTCAGACGTTTTGAGCGTTTCGCTATAGGCGAGTAACGGAATACAGATTATCCCCAGTGTGAATGAATGTTTGCGCTGGGGATATTTCTATCAACGGAGGCTGATAACGTGTACAAACGTATATTGCTGAAGCTGTCGGGCGAGGTCTTGGCCGGAGAAAAACGCACAGGGCTGGACTTTGCGGAAGTGAGGAAGTTCGCGGATTGCATGGCGGAAATCCAGCGCGCAGGCCTTGAACTCTCCGTAGTTATTGGCGGAGGGAACATGATTCGCGGGCGCGACGCTCTGGACTACGGGCTCGAACATGCGCAGGTTGACGCTATAGGGATGCTCGGCACGGTCATGAACGCCCTTGCGCTGAAATTCTCTCTGCAGAGTTTGGGCGTAAAGGCGGAAGTTCTCTCGGCTGTCGGAATGCCTCCCGTCGCGGAACTCTACAGCCGCGAGCGCGCAAAAAGTCTTCTTGCGTCGGGTTACGTCGTAATCTTCGGGGCGGGTACGGGGCATCCGTTCTTCTCGACGGACACTGCGGCGGCACTCAGGGCAGCAGAACTCGGGCTCGACTGCATAATCAAGGCTACTAAGGTCAACGGCATCTACACCAAAGACCCGGCCAAGTTCCCGGATGCTGAGTTTCTGCCGGAACTGACTTACAGCGAGGCCATAGCGCGCGGGATTGAGGTAATGGACACTGCGGCGTTCGCGCTGTGCAGGGAGAACAGGATACCCGTCCAGGTGATGAGCATTCACGAGGAAGGATGGGCAAGGAAGATTATTGACGGCGTAAAAACCGGAACAATCGTTAAGGAGGAGTAATTGTCATGCCTAAGGATGAGCTGGTAACTCTGCGCGAGAACATGGACAAAGCTATAGCGTTTCTTCAGAGCGAGTACCTTTCGATACGGACAGGCCGCGCACATCCCGGACTTGTGAGCGACATCAAGGCCGACTACTACGGAACACCGACTGCCATCAAACAATTAGCCAACATCACGATACCAGAAGGCCGCGTGATTCAGATTGCGCCTTTCGACAAGGGAGCGTTGAAGGCGATGGAGAAGGCAATCTTGGCCGCCAACATCGGAATGACCCCCCAGAGCGACGGCACGGTCATAAGATTAACCCTGCCGGAACTCACGAAGCAGAGGCGCGTGGAACTCACGAAGATTCTCGCGAAGAAGGCAGAGGACGCAAAAGTCGTCATCAGGAACTACAGGCGGGACGCAATCGAGGCACTCAAGAAGCAGGAGAAAGCCTCAGAGATAACTGAAGACGACCTCAAGAAGCTGACGAAGGAAGTTCAGGACATAACGGACAGCTACATCAAGAAGATAGACGAGGTCTACGAAGTTAAGAAGAAGGAAGTATTGGAGGATTAGCATGGAAGAACGCAGTCAGTATAATTCACCGGGCTACACGACGTTCAAGATGAAGCTCAAGAAGTTAATCGGCATCGACCTGAACTCCTACAAGGAGCAGATTCACCGCCGTACTCATGAGCTTATGGCGCGCTGGGGCTGCAAGACATACGACGAATACTACGACATGATGAGCAGGGACGAGAAGAAGCTCCGCGAGTTCCTTGACCACCTGACAATCAACGTCTCGGAGTTCTTCAGGAATGACTCGCAGTGGTGGAAGCTGAGGGACAAGATAATTCCCGAGCTCATCGAGAAGCGCAAGACGAAACGCCTCAAGCTGTGGAGTGCGGGCTGTGCAACGGGCGAAGAGCCTTACTCGCTGGCGATACTCTCTGCAGTCTGCGGGCTCGACCAGATGAACCCCGTGCTTGCCGCCGACGTGGATGCCGGTGCGATAGCCGCCGCACAGAGAGCTAATTACCGCAAAGCCAACCTGCTGAACGTCCCGAAAGAGTATCTGGCAAAGTACTTCACGACGAAGGACGCGGGGCAGACTTATGACGTAGTGCCGGAAATCAAGCGCAGAGTTTCTTTCAAGAAGATGAACATGATTGATGACGCGTTCGGGGGCGGGTTTGACCTGATACTCTGCCGGAACGTCGTAATCTACTTTACTGCTGACACGAAGACGAAGCTCTACAAGAAGTTCTTTGACGCGCTTGCCCCCGGCGGGTATTTCCTTGTGGGTTCGACGGAACAGATATTCGGCTACCAGCAGATAGGCTTCGAGTCGGCCGGGCCGTTCCTGTACACGAAGAAGTAGCTGGCATGTACGAATTTCAGCTGACGAACAGACTGAATAACACTCTGCAGGACTTGTGCTGGAGGTTATGCCTCAGCAAGGTGAGTAGGGTCATGATAAAGGTCGGAGGCTTCAGGAAGATTAACCCTGAGCTGATGGCCTTCATCTTTTCGTCGATCTCGCGGGGTACTCCTGCGGAAGGAGCAAACTTGTCCGTGATGATAGTTCCTGCGGCGTTCAGGTGCTACGAGTGCGGGAGGACATGGACGACGACGGAGGACGCGGAGTTCCAGTGCCCATACTGCGCGGGCAGAAACGTTGACCTTCTGAGCGGGCTGGAGATGGCGATAGATTACCTTGAAGCAGAGGAAGCGCGTATATGACGGACATACTCAAAGGCTTGTCGCCTGAGCAGCAGGAAGCGGCGACGTACACTGACGGTCCGCTTCTGATTCTCGCGGGAGCAGGGAGCGGCAAGACGCGTGTACTTACGCACAAAATCGCATGGCTTATCGCTGAGGGCATAGCAGCACCGCAGGACATCATGGCCGTAACCTTCACGAACAAGGCCGCCGGAGAGATGCGGACGAGAATCGACGCGCTTGTTCCGGGCGGGACAGCAGGACGCATCCAGGTGAGCACGTTTCACGGTTACGGGCTGAGATTCCTCTTTCGGAACAGGGAAGCAGTCCAGAAGATGCTGAAGCTGAGGGAAGGCTTTGCTGTGTTCGACAGGGAGGACTCGCGCTCGCTGGTGAAAGAAATTCTCGAGAAGGCACAGCCTGAACGCGAGGTGTCTGCGGCAGAAGTGCTCGATATAATTTCGCGGGATTATACTATGTGGTCTCCTACGTCAGGGGACAGGTTCATTCAGGACGAATGGATGATGGACATTGCCGACACCTACAGGTCAACCCTGCGGGAGCTCAATGCCGTAGACTTCGACGACCTTATGATTCTGCCCCTCATTATGATGGAGCAGGATACTGCACTGAGGCGCAGGGAACAGGAACGCATCAGCTGGCTTCTCGTTGATGAGTATCAGGACGTGAACAACGCACAGGACCTTCTTCTGCGACGCTACCTTGTCGGCCCGGAATGCACGATAAACGCCGTCGGAGACCCTGACCAGTCCATCTACGGCTGGCGTGGAGCGGACATCAACGTCATCCTGAACTTCACGCACGAATACCCGCGCGCAAAGACGATCCGGCTCGAGCAGAATTACCGTTCGACGAAGATGATACTTGACGCGTCGAATGCCCTCATCCGCAACAACGTCAAACGTCTCAAGAAGGAGCTCTACACTGCCCAGAGAGCGGGCGACAGAATCTACTCGCTCATAGCTGGCAGCGACTGGCAGGAGGCAGACTTCCTCGTGAGGGAGATAGACCGGCTTCACAGGGTAAAGTATTTCCCCTACGGACACATAGCAGTGCTTTACCGGCAGAACGCGATGAGCCGTGTAATCGAGAAGTGTTTTTTGGAGAACGACGTGCCCTACAGGATAATTCGCGGGGTATCGTTCTATGAGCGTATGGAGGTCAAGGACGTTCTGGCGATACTGAAGCTCGCGCTCAACCCGTTGGACAGCGTGTCGCTCGAACGTGTCGCGAAGATAAAGAGCATCTTCGAGGGCATGGGCGCGAAGTCCCTGCAGAGCTGGAACGAGTGGCTGTCGTCGCAGTTAATCGGCATCATCAACAACCCGTTACAGCTTTGGTCATCAGTAGCTGGCGGAGCGTGGAACGTCAAGGGCAAGGCCGGAGCGTCAATGAAGAAGTTCGCTGCCCACATGTGCGCGCTCCACGAGCTTGCTGACGGCGGAATAAGCGCGGCGGTTGACTACGTGCTCAACGACATGGGTTACGCCGGACACCTCCAGAACTACGACAAGGAATCGTACAACGACAGGATCGACAACGTCAGGGAGCTGAAGTCCATCGTTCCTGACGGAGACCTGCGGGAGACGCTCGCTGAGGCGGCACTCTTTACGGACGCTGACACTGCCCGCGACGACAGGGACTCCGTTAATCTCATGACACTTCACGCGTCGAAGGGGCTGGAGTTCCCGATAGTGTTCATGGTCGGGCTTGAGGAAGGAATTTTCCCGCACAACCCGCGCGCTGACTGCACAGACCCTGATGCCGACATTGAGGAGGAACGCAGGCTCTGCTACGTCGGAATGACCAGAGCAGAAGTGAAGCTGTACATGACCTGTGCGCGTTCGAGGAGGCTTTACGGCGGGCATCAGGAAAACGACATGTCGCGCTTCCTGCTGGAGATTCCCGACGAGTGCAAGGAAGTTGACGACAGAGGGATATTCAGGAGCGGTACATTCACGGACAGGGGACGGGGCTATGGCGGTTACGGCAATAACAGGGGAAATCGGCTCTGGTAAGTCAACGGCATCGCATATCTTGGCCGGACTTCTGGGGTGCGAATACATCAACGCTGACAGCATCGCCAAATCCCTTTGGGAACGTTCGGATGTTAAGGCACGCGCAGCCGGACGCTGGGGCAGAGGGATTCTCGACGCGTCGGGCAGGATAATTCTTGCTCTTGCCGCAGAACGAATCTTCTCCTCGAAGGCCGAGCACGACTTCTGCAACGCCCTGCTTCATCCGCTCGTGATGTCCGAGCTTCAGGAGATGGTGCAGGGACGTGATGCTGTGCTGGAGATTCCGTTATTGCCCGAAGCAGGACGGCCGAAATGGATAGACAGAGTGATCTACGTTGCGGCCAAGTTCGAGACAAGAGCTGAACGCGTCAGGGCGAGAGGCTGGGACGCGGAGGAACTCAGGAGGCGTGAGAGCTTCCTTCTGCCGGAACGCGAGAGAATAGCGGTGTGCAACATAGTGATACGCAACGACGGCGGAACAGACGAATTACAGCGACAACTTGAGGAGGCAAAATGACGACAAACGAAGTGCCGGAGAGAAGCAGTATTCCGGCAAAAGACAAGTGGAACTTAGAGGCAATATACTCAACGTTTGAGGACTGGCAGAAGGCTTATGACCTCACAGCAGAAAGCATCGAGGCTTTGAAGGCTTATGCAGGAAGGCTCGGCGAAGGTTCTGACGTGCTGCTCGAGTTCATCAGGAAGGACGAGGAAGTCTCACTCGAGCTGGGCAAGCTCTACGCCTACGCGAACATGAAGAGCCACGAGGATCTGCGCGAGTCCAAGCCGATGGAGATGGCGAGAATGAGTGAGAGCCTGCTGGTGAAGTACACTGCGGCGGTGTCATTCTTTGAGCCGGAGATTCTTGCTCTGCCACACGAATACATCAACGACTGCATAAAGAACGAGCACGAACTTACGCGCTATGAGTTCTTCTTCAGGAAGTTACTGCGCGAACGTGAGCACATTCTTCCTCGTGAACAGGAGGAGTTATTGGCGAAGGCTGGAGAGATGCGCGCAGTCCCGGAAAACGCGTTTGCCCTGCTGACTGATGCTGATATGCCGTTCCCGAACATCACTGACGAGGACGGCAACACTGCGGAGCTCACGGAGGAACGCTGGTACAGGTTCAGCCGGAGCAAGGACAGGCGGGTAAGACATGATGCCTTCATGGGAATCTACGGGACTTACGCGAAGTTCCGCCACGCAATCAGCGCACTCTATGCCGGCTCGGTGAAGGGAGACGTGTTCTACGCGCGCGCAAGGCACTACAAGGACAGCCTCAGCATGGCATTGTTCGGCGAGAACGTGCCCGAAGAAGTCTATTCCAACGTTGTGGACACAGCCCGCGAACACTCAGCTTCATTGATGCACAAGCTGGTCTCCCTGCGCAAGAAAGTGCTGGGGCTGGATGAGTTCCACTTCTACGACCTCAACGCCCCGATCTCCCGCGAACCTGAGAGAAGGTACACGTTCGACGAAGCAGTCAGCCTCGCGGTGAAGGCACTCGCTCCGCTGGGAGAAGAGTACTGCGCTGACTTCATGAAGGGAATCTCCGAACGCTGGATAGACATCTACGAGAACAAGGGCAAGCGCAAGGGAGCATACTCTTGGGGCTCATACGGCACGAATCCCTACGTACTGCTGAACTTCGACGGAACGCTTCACGATGTCTTCACGCTCGTGCACGAGATGGGGCACAGCCTGCACAGCTACTATTCCCGAAAGCACCAGCCGCAGGTCTACGCGGATTACACGATACTTCTTGCTGAGGTTGCCTCGACGACGAATGAAGCACTGCTCCTCGAGTACCTTCTCCGCACCAACGATGACCCGGAAGCGAGAAAGTGGCTTCTGTCGTACTATTATGACATGGTGCGGGCGACGTTCTTCCGCCAGGCGATGTTCGCGGACTTCGAGCGCGAGACGCACACCTACAGCGAATCCGGCGGTGTCCTTACCCCCGAATACCTCGACGGCTTGTGGCGGAAGCTCAACGCACAGTGCTACGGCCCGGACATGGTCATTGATGACGAGCTTTGCGCGGAATGGGCACGAATACCGCACTTCTACACGGCGTTCTACGTCTACAAGTACGTTACGGGCTTCACGTCGGCAAATGCTTTCGCGTCGGCGATACTCAGCGGCACGGACGGAGCAGTCGACCGCTACCTGAAGTTCCTGAAGAGCGGAGGCAGCGACTACAGCCTGAATATTTTGCGCCGTGCAGGAGTTGACCTTACCGAGAAAGCACCGTTTGAACGCACGATGCAGACTTTCTCCGAGAGGCTCGATGAGGGCATGAAGGCTTGGGGGATATCTGAATGACGAAGCTGATTGCGTTTGACCTCGATTTTACCCTCCTGAACGCGAAGAAGGAAGTTACGCCTGAGACGATGCGCGTCCTGAAACGTGCGGCTTCTCTGGGGATAGAGATTGTCCCTGTAACCGGCAGGGCGTGGGGCGCAGTACCTGAGGCCGTGAAGTCGATGGAGTTCGTGCGCTACGCGGTAACCCTCAACGGAGCAGAAATCTACGACGTGAAGAACGGGAAAACTCTTCATGAAGCATTGATGCCCGTAGAGCTGGGAATAACGCTGTGCCGTGTCATTGACGGCTTGGGCACTGTGTATGACTGCATAGCCGGAGGGCAGAGGTACATGCGCCGCGAGAACTACGACAGGATAGAGACCATCTCTGACGGCGAATGGCAGACGAACATAATACGCGGCTCGTCGCTTCCCGTTGACGACATAGAGGCCGCAATAGCCGGGACAAACGGCATCCAGAAGATGCAGATCTACACGAAGGATAAAGCCTTAAGGGAGAACCTGCTTTCTGCTCTGCCTGTGGTGTTTCCTCATGCGCTGTTCACGTCGTCAGTCCCGAACAACATCGAGATTAACGACCCGAAAGCGAACAAGGGCGAGGGCTTGAGGTTTATTGCTGGGCATCTTGGCCTGCCGATGAGCTCAACAATGGCATTCGGGGACGGCCTTAACGACCTCGAGATGATCCGCGCGGCAGGAATAGGCGTAGCGATGGGCAACGCGTGCAACGAGCTGCTTGAAGTCGCTGACCATGTTACGAGCGACTGTGAACATGACGGAGTTGCTGAGGGGATAAAGACCTTTACCAGCCTGCGTGGGGGTGGACGACGATGCTGATTAGCGTCAGTGTGATACTGTTCTGCGTTCTGGCCGAGCTGTTCGGGAGGTCTGCGGTTCGGCGGTTCGTGTCGTACAGCTACAACAGCGGGGCGGCGTTCGGGTTTCTTCGGGACAGTCCGGCAATTCTCCTGAACCTCGAAATCGCGATGAATATTATTGTGGTTCTGCTCCTAATTTTCGGGAAGATGCGGACGATGACACGCGTAGGACTGTCGATGATGCTCGGCGGTGCAGTCTCTAACCTCGTTGAACGTCTAGTTTGGGGGCACGTAATCGACTGGATACCCGTGCCGCTTCTGCCCTTGAAGTTCAACCTGTCGGATGCGTTCATTGCGCTCGGTGCAGTGATAGTGTTCATTATGTTAAATTCCCCCCGAAGATAACCTCAGGGGGAACATTCATTATTTCTTCATCAAATCAGCAAGGGTCAAGCCGTCAAAGAAGTCATTAATCACTTTCCCGAGCCTTTGCCACATCGGAAGTGTCCTGCAAGTTCCGGCTCTCGGGCAGCTGTTGGGCTCGCAGGTCATGCACTCGACCGGCGCAAGTTCCTCGTTCATCGCACGAAGAACATCACTGACTCTGACATTCTCGGGGCTTCGGCCAAGACGGTAGCCGCCCTTCTTGCCGTGAGCAGTCTCTACGAACTTTCCGCGCGACAAGGAGGCCATGAGACGCTCAGCGTATTTCCGCGAGACCTGCTGACGTTCAGCGAGCTCATGAGTGGTGATGAAGCCAGAGCCCTGATTTTCCGCGAGGTCAACCAGAAACCTTAACGCGTACCTTCCGCGCGTCGAGACTAGCATTACTGCTTCACAGCCTCAAAGCCGTGCCTGAGGTCGTCAAGGATGTCGTCAATGTGCTCCGTGCCTATCGACAGCCTTACGGTAGTCGGACGTATTCCCGCAGCAAGAAGCTCCTTCTCGTCGAGCTGTGAATGTGTCGTCGACGCAGGATGAATCACGAGGGATTTCACGTCCGCAACGTTGGCGAGCAGTGAGAACAGCTGGAGGCTCTCAGTGAACTTCTTGGCCGTCTCCGCTGTGCCCTTGATGTCGAACGTGAAGATTGAGCCCGCACCTCTCGGGAAGTATTTTGCGTACAGCGCGGCCTGTTTGCCTTCTTCAAGCGACGGATGGTTCACGCGCTCAACCTGCCTGTGATCCCGCAGGAACTCCACAACCTTTAAGGCGTTCTCTACGTGGCGTTCAACCCTGAGCGACAATGTCTCCAGCCCCTGAATCAGCAGGAACGAGTTGAACGGCGACAAGCACGCTCCCTGATCTCTCATCAACGTAGTGCGGAGCTTGATGATGTATGCGAGATTCCCCACAGCCTCCGTGAACACAACGCCGTGATACGAGGGGTTAGGCTTCGAGAGGCCGGGAAACTTGTCGTTCTGTGCCCAGTCGAAATTTCCGCCGTCTACAACAACTCCTCCCATCACTGAGCCGTGCCCGCCGATGAACTTTGTCGCCGAGTGCACAACTATATCTGCTCCGTACTCGATGGGTCTGCAGAGGTACGGTGTCGCAAACGTGTTGTCGACAACTAACGGTATTCCGTGCTTGTGCGCGATTTTGGCGACTGCCTCGATGTCCACAACGTCAGAATTAGGGTTGCCGAGCGTCTCCGCGTAAAGAAGTTTGGTGTTGGGCTGTATGGCCTTCTCGAAGTTCTGCGGGTCTGACGGGTCAACGAACGTCGTTGTAACTCCCTGCTCGGGAAGCGTATTCGCGAAGAGGTTGACCGTTCCGCCGTAAAGGTTCGTCGATGCAACTACGTGGCTTCCTGCTGTGGCGATGTTCTGTACGGCGTAAGTTATTGCCGCCGAGCCCGAAGCCGTAGCCAGTGCGGCAGCACCTGACTCGAGAGCCGCTATTCTCTTCTCGAACACGTCATTAGTCGGGTTCATCAGGCGTGTGTATATGTTGCCCGGCACTGTCAGGCCGAATCTTCCTGCCGCAGTCGCAGAATCCTTGAAGACGTATGATGTCGTCGCGTAAATCGGTACTGCCCTTGCGTCTGTCGTAGGGTCTGCAGTTTCCTGCCCCACGTGGAGCTGTAATGTCTCGAATCTATATTTGCTCATTGCGTATCATACCCTTTCACGATAAACATACTTTGTGGGTGTGTGAAGAATTGCGGGAAATTGTACACGCTGATTCTGCAGAGGTCAAGCCTTCCTGAACGTCAGCCTGTGTCCGTAGCCCTCAGGAAGGTATTTGAACATCAGGACGTAGACGGCACTGCTGAGCCTGTTGAGAGTGTGAGAGATTCGCAGAGTGTCTTCATGGGGGAAAGCCCTGCACGATGCAAGCTCCGTCTCCCGCACAAGCGTACGCAGAAGGTTCAAGCCCGCAGATTCACGCTTCATGTCCATGTGAGGCATGATGTGCCCGCCGTCCGGGTTGTGGGAGAGCTCGTGAAGTTCGTCCGCAGTTTTCCCCCACAGGACAAAATCTTCCTTGAAGGGTGTGCTGGATGCCTCGCAGTGCTGTAACTGCCTCACGATTCCTCTGAGTTCTTCGAGGTCAGCGATGTACTCTTCATTGTCCGAGCACGTCTGCAGAAAGATTATCTGTGCGTTGAGGCTGTCGAGCTTTCCCCTGAGAATGAATCGTTCTCCACTCTTCATGCACCTAACGTGGCGACCATTACGGCCTTGATGGTGTGCATTCTGTTTTCTGCTTCGTCGAAAACCTTTGATTGTTCGGACTCGAAGACTTCTTCCGTAACCTCGCAGCCCTTAACCGCAGGCAGGCAGTGCAGGAAAATCGTTGTGTCCTTGCCCGTTGCGCGCATAATCTCCGCGTTGACCTGCCAGCCCCCGAGCAGTGCATAACGTTCCTCCTTAAGTGCCTCTTCTCCCATCGACACCCAAACATCCGTGTAGATTGCGTCCGCTCCTTTGACGGTTTCCTTCGGGTCATTGATGACGGTGATTGTACTGTGTGCGGCAATGCTCCTGCACTTGGCCAGAAGCTCGGGGTTAGGCTCTAACTCTTTCGGTGAGCTGACGACGTAATCTATTCCCATCTTCGCACAGCCTATCATCAGTGCGTTGCTCATGTTGTTGCGTCCGTCGCCGAGATACACCAGCTTTAACCCGCGTAAACGGGAAAAATTCTCCCGCAATGTCAGGAAGTCGGCCAAGACCTGCGTAGGGTGGTCAATGTCCGTGAGGCCGTTCCACACGGGCACGCCGGAATACTGCGCCAGCGTCTCTACTGTCTCCTGCTTGAAGCCCCTAAACTCTATACCGTCGAACATCCTGCCTAGTACGCGGGCGGTGTCTTTCGCGTCTTCCTTTGCGCCGAGCTGTATGTCGTTCTTGTTCAGGTACTCGGGGAATGCCCCTTCATCGTTGCAGGCGACCGTGAAAGCACAGCGTGTCCGTGTCGATGACTTCTCGAAGATTAACGCAATGTTCTTGCCTGCTAGAGACGTTCCGCGAATGCCCGCGCGCTTCTTTGCCTTGAGGTCTGCTGCCAGTGTGATAAGGTAATCTATTTCTGCCGGAGAAAAATCCATGAGCGTAAGGAAATTCCTGCCTCTGAGATTTACTGCCATGATGTTAATGAACCTCCTGTGTTGGGATGAAGGCGATTATATCACGGCAAAAAATTTACCCCGCACACTCTCTGCACGGGGCGTGTCCTATGAGTTCATGTTCTCTAGGCGGCTGAACAATTGCTCCTTGTCGTGCCCTAGTATCAGCGTCAGTGATGTTGCGCGCCTGTCCTCCTGCACAAGGCGTTCATTGGTGATCCCGCAGAGTTCCGCAAGTGCCATCGCGCTCTGCCGTACCGTCTCGTCTCCGTTCGGCGGGTAAATTATGCTCGAAGCCTTGTAGTCGTAGTGCCTCGCGTTGCCCGTGTACGGAACCTCAATGCCTATGCGCTGGAATATCTGCGCCGCACGTTTGCCGATGCCCTTTTCGCCGTCGCCGTTGAGGATTCTGATGCTCATTATCTGGTCTCTGAGCTCCGCTATCTTCTCGTTGTCGAAGCCCGAAGACGAATCGCTGGCTTCCCTCTCGTCGAGGTTGATGCTCTCCGTGCTCTCAAGCAGCGTGTCATCAGCAGGCGGGAGCTTGGCCGCAAGCTGGAGCGAGAACGCGTTGTTGTCCAGAATCCAATAGCTTACGTTCTTGCTGAAGCCCGTTTTGCCCGGTGCCATGAACATCTTTATACGGTCGGGCGGGAGTGAGTTCGCGAACTGCAGGAGCTTCAAGGCCTCCAGCGGCGCAAGGTCGGTGTCTATCGCGTCCATGACTTCATTGAGGATAGCAGGAAGTTTCGTGATTATCGTCGGAGTCTTTATCTTCTTCATCATGATGTCGATGAACTTCTGCTGTCTCCTCACGCGGCCGATGTCGCCCAGCGGGTCATGCCTGAACCTCACGTAACCCAGCGCAGTCTTGCCGTTCATGTGCTGCTGTCCCGCCGGGATGTTGATGAACAGTTTGCCCGAGTAGTCGTTGTAGACCATGCGCTTATCAACGTAAATATCAATTCCGCCGAGTATGTCGACGATGCGCGGAAAGCTCTTGTAGCTTATTTTCACGAAGTAGTCTATCGGCATCCCCGTGAGGTTCACCAGAGTTTCGCGCAGAAGCCTTATTCCGCCGTAAACGTAGGCGTGATTAATCTTGTCCCAGCCCCGCGAAGGAATGTACACCCTCGAGTCTCTGGGTATCGACGCAATCCTGAGGCCGGGATTCTGCGCGTCGAAGATAGCCAGTGCTATCGCGTCAGTCCGTGAGCCTCCCTCGACGTTGTCCAGTCCCACAACAAGAACGTTCACCGTTCCGCGCGCCGTGCTGTCCTTCTGCGACGAAGGCTCTGCTACGGCAAGCTCTGTCTCCTCACCCTGAGGCTGAGGCTGCTCGTCCTGAGGCTGGGCAGTCTGTGATGTGGCGGCGGCTTTGGGCTGAGCTTTCGGCACGGGCAGAGGGTTGGGGTCGTTGAGGAGCTCGGCAAGGCGGAAGGCTGCTCCACCGACCATTGACGACGCTATCACGAAAATTATTCCCAGAATCTTAAGCACTCTCATAAATTCAAATCATCTCCTGTATAGGTTGTTCGACTCAATATATATCTCGACAAGGTGAGGCACAAGAAACCTGATGCCCCGCCTTTCTCTGGAACGTTCGCGGATCTCTGTGCTGGATATGGCGAACTGCGGGATCTCGATATATTTTAGCTTATCACGAATGAATTTAGGGAGTGTTTCTATTCCGCTTACCGGGTAGCCCGGCCTTCTTGCAGTTACGAGGGTGCAGAGCTCGGGGATTTTCTCGAACTCGAACCATGACGTTATAGAGAGCATTGCATCAAGCCCCGTGATGAAGAACAAGTCTTCAGGAGCTATCCCCGACTCCACGAACGCCCTCAGCGTGTCGACTGTGTGCGTTGATTCTTTGCGGTCAATCTCGATTCTAGAGACCGAGTACTCCAGCACTCCTGCAGTCGCGAGCAGGGTCATCGCGTACCTGTCCTCTGCGGGGGTAATCCTGCTTTTGTGCGGAGGGTCGCCGGTCGGTACGAAGATGAGCCGGTCAATCCCAAGATTTATGCGCGCCTCCTCTGCCGCCAACAAGTGCCCGTAATGTATCGGGTCGAACGTTCCGCCCATTATTCCCGTCTTCATGCTATTGTCTCCGGCTCAAAGTCGAACTCTACGTCGCCGATGTACACCTTGTCCCCTTCTCGTGCACCTGCGGCCTCCAATGCTTCCTCAACGCTGAGAGCCTTAAGCAAGCGGGCGAACTTCTGGAGCGCGTCTTCATGTTCAAAGTTTATGCGCGACACTGAACGCTCAAAGTTCTCGTGCTCAACCCTGAAGCTCCCGTCGGACTGTCGGATTATCTTCACGGGTTCTCTAGACGAACGCCCGGAAGACTTCTTGCGCGGCAACTCCGTAATCTCCTCTTCAGGCTCAAGCACAACAGCAGGTGTCTTCCTTACGAGGTCAGCTATTGCGCGGATGAGTTCAGGGATGCTGTCGCCGGTCAAGGCACTCACCGCCATATACCCGAGCCCTCTGCTCTCTGCCTCCTCACGCAGCAGCGCGGAGTTAGTTTCTGTGCCTTCAAGGTCTGTCTTGTTGCCGACGACGATTCCGGGCCTGTCCTCCAAGCCTTTGCCGTACTCGTGAAACTCATTCAGCAGTGCATTGAACGTGGAGGCAGGGTCAGGCTGCGAGAGATCTATAACGTGAACGATTATTCGTGTGCGTTCGACGTGCCGGAGGAACTGCAACCCTAACCCTTTGCCCTCGTGAGCACCCTCAATGAGGCCGGGCATGTCCGCAATCACTATCTGTGTGTCATCTACAGAGAGCACCCCGAGATTCGGTGAAAGCGTCGTGAACGGGTAGCCCGCAATTCTGGGATGTGCTCCGCTGATGGCCGAGAGAATGCTGGACTTCCCTGCGTTCGGAAAACCCGCAAGCCCGACATCAGCAATCAGCTTCAGTTCAAGCGTTAAGTTTCTCTCTTCGCCCGGGTCTCCCTTCTCCGCGAATTTCGGTGCGCGCCTCGAGGAAGTGGCGAAGTGGGAATTTCCGCGTCCCCCCTTTCCGCCGTGTGCCGCAATGAATCTCTGTCCCGGCACAACCAGATCCGTCAGCACCTGTCCCGTCTCCGAATCCTTCACGAGAGTCCCGCACGGTACGGAAATCACGAGGTCTTTTCCCCCCAAGCCGGAACGATGCGCGCCTTCACCGTGCCCGGCGTGTCCTGCCTGAAAGCGTCGGTCATACTCGAAATCAGCGAGCGTAACGATTCCGCCTTTAGCCTCGAGGATTACGTCGCCGCCTTTGCCGCCGTCTCCGCCGTCTGGGCCGCCTTTGGGGACGAATTTTTCACGACGGAAGGATAATGCTCCGTTTCCGCCGCGTCCTGCCCTCACAAAAATTTCTGCTAAGTCTGCAAATTTCATGTCCTGATAAAAAATTAGCCCCCTGTCGCAGGGGCGTGATGATGTTATGTCTCTGTATTTCCGCTATTCTGCGGGCACAACTGATACATACTTGCGGCCAAGTTTCTTGTGGTAGTTCACTTTGCCGGGCACGAGCGCAAACAGCGTAAAATCCCTGCCGATTCCGACGTGCTTCCCCGCGTGAACCTGAGTCCCGCACTGCCTCACAAGGATGCTCCCTGCTGTTACGTCCTGCCCCGCGAAAACCTTGATCCCGCGATACTTGGGCTGGCTGTCGCGTCCGTTGGTGGAGCTTCCCTGCCCCTTCTTGTGCGCAAAAAACTGAAGGTTGAATCTCTTTGTCATCGTCAAATTTCCTCCGTTGTAAGTCTAATGTACTTGGGATTCTCTAGAGCTATCTGCCTGAGCGAACGTGCAGCTGTTTCTGTGAGGAGTGATAACCTCTCCTGCTCGGAACTTGGCCACACTGCCCGAATTACGGGGACTCGTTCGTCTGCCTCGACGTTCAGGCCTTGAACCTTCGCGATGTCCTCAAGCCCCAGAATAAGCGACTGCATCAGCGTGCTCACTGCCGCACATATCACGTCGTTTCCGCTCCAGCCGAAGCCGGAATGTCCCCTGCTCTCAATCCCTGTTAATGTTCCCCCGCTGTAGTAGAGAGTTACGCGCGTCAAGCTAGCCTTCGATGTTCCTGATGACTACCTCAGTAAAGTACTGCCTGTGTCCGCGCATCTTCCTGTAGTTCTTCTTGCTCTTGTACTTGAACACAAGAACTTTGTCCGCGCGTCCCTGCTTCACGATTTCCGCCGTAACCCTTGCGCCGGTTACGTAGGGATTCCCGAAGCGGGCTTCCGTGCCTTCTCCTCCGACTGCTATAACCTTGTCGAAGATGATTTCTGTGCTGGTCTCGCCCCCGAGACGCTCTACCCTGAACTTGTCGCCGACGTTTACGCGGTACTGTTTTCCGCCGGTCTCGATAACTGCAAACATATACATTTCCTCCTTACGCCGGACAAAGGCCCGCAAATGGCGCGGTTAAGCCTGAGCCGTGCGAGAATGTGTGCGATGCGGAGAATTATAGCATACGGCTACACGTGGGAGAGTATTTCTGTGTCGTGCACTTCATTGCGGTCATGGTCTGTGAAGTCGCTCATTGGCCGCATGCCGCTGAGGTGGTCTGCCATGCCGCGTATCCTTTTTTCCTGATACTCCTCGAGGGATTTGCTGAAGTAGTGGTTGACGCGTATCTTGCTGAAGTGTACTTGTTCGGTGATGGGGCCGCGAACTATCCGGCCGTCTTCATCCAAGTTATGGAAGCCTCTGCGGTATGTCGGGAAGTGTACATGTCCGTAAAAAAATACCTTAGTCGGGTCGCATATAGTCTTGATGTGCTGGTTAGCAGGGAAGTCATCTTCTGCGCGCATCGTGTAATTCTCGAGGACTCCGCCTTCCGGCTTCGTGATGTGTCCGCTTGAACCGAATATGCACCAGTTCACGGCGAGGCCTCCGGCGTTCGGGTGAGAGGTCATGAACTCATCAACGAACTCGTATAGATTGCTTAGTCCCCCCCCCCCCATTCGTAGAATTACGTACAAACATAAACTCATCCGCGTCAATGAAGCCCATGTACTTGAACTTGTGTCCGTAATCGTGAAGAGCCATGTTGTACGCATCAATCTGGCGAGCCTTGCCTCTTATTGCGTGATAGGTTACAAGTCCCGCATCGATGTACGGACTAAGGACTTCGCGGAAATTATCCGTGCTCTCGTTGTCGTAGATTATGAAGTGCGAGACTCCCTGTTTGCGGTGAAACCCTATCCACTCTGCAATATACGGTGCTTCATTCTTTGCGATCAGGACGAACGCCAGACCTTTGCGCCCGGGCATGTTCTTGGCGCGGAAATATCCCAGCATCTTAATCATCATGAAAGGCGAGATAAGAATCTCCAGCAGGCGTAAAATCTTCTTGTCTGAAGTCAGATTACGGCATCTGTAGAGAAGCACATTGTACGCGCATAAATTATGCAGAACCCGCAAGCACTTTGCAAACATAATATTTTCTCTCCCCAGAAAAATAAAACAGGCCGCGCATTTTCAGCACAGCCCGTGAAATCATAAAGTCTTTATGCCGCTTCTATCTTCGCGACATCGTAGCCCGCCTCGTCGATGGCTGACCTTATCGCCTCGTCAGCAACATCCTTCGCGAGCGTGATTACCGCCGTCCCGGCATCAAGGCTCACATCAGCCCCCGTAACGCCGTCAAGTCCCTCTAATGCTTCCTTGACGTGCTTCACGCAGTTCTGGCAGCCCATGCCTTCAACGTGTACAACCTTCTTCATGCGTTATGCCGCCTTCTGAGCTTTCGACGCAGGCACAAACGTCGTGAACCAGTAGATCGCGAAGAACAGCATAGCCGCGATTATGCCGATTCCGTAAGCCACATTGCGCTCAAGCATGAGGTAGCACTCTGGCGCAATGCAGAAGTACGTGATGCTTACTGCACTCATGAACATTGCAGGGATAGCCGCGATGAAGCCCTTGCCTGCTCCGACGTTGCGCGCGAGGTACACAGCACCTGCCCACAGCGCAATCATCGCAAGCGTCTGGTTCGACCACGAGAAGTAACGCCACACTATGCCGTAATCGAGGAAGGAGATTGCGTAACCTGCCGCCAGCAACGGAACAGCCAGCATCAGTCTCGGGGCAAAACCCTTCTGTTCAATGCCGAACCAGTCAGCGAGTGTTAAACGTGCGCTCCTGAATGCCGTATCGCCTGACGTAATCGGGCACGCAACAACGCCGAGCAGTGCAAGAATGCTCCCTATCGGCCCGAGAAGCCCAACGGAAATCTGATAGACGCTCGTTGAGTTTCCGCCTCCGACAGCAAGAAGCCCCGCCGTCGAGAACCCGCCGTCCGTTCCGTTGTAGAACGCGATACCGGCCGAAGCCCAGATGAGCGCGATGATTCCTTCAGCGACCATTGCGCCATAGAACACGAAGCGTCCCTGACGCTCGCTCGTGAGGCAGCGTGCCATCATCGGGGACTGCGTCGCGTGGAAGCCGGAAATTGCTCCGCAGGCAACCGTGATGAACATCAACGGCCAGATAGGCATTGTGTCAGCCTTCGGGTGCATGTTGTACAGGCCTTCCCACAGCTCAATCATCGGCTTCGTTCCCTGAATGTGGTTGTAGACGGTCATTCCGCCGATGCCGATTGCCATGAAGATAAGGCACAGACCGAACACGGGATAGATTTTGCCGATGACCTTATCGATGGGAAGAAGTGTCGCAAGGAAGTAATACACGAGGATTACGACCGTGAGAATCTTCGTCCAGTCAGCCGCACCGTAGCCCATGAACATAGCAGGAGCACCGCCAGCCGCACCTACAGCACCGCTCGTGCCCTGAGTGAGCATCAGCGCGAGAAGTCCTGCCGGTCCTACCATGAAGACAACGCCGACCATTACGAGCAGGACGACAGAGAACAGCCTCATAACCTGAAGCATGAAGCCGCCGAGATATTTTCCCGTAATCTCCGAGACGCTTGCTCCGTCGTTCCTCATCGAAAGCATTCCGACAAGGTAATCATGAACTGCTCCGGCAAAAATTGTCCCGAAGACTATCCACAGATAAACCTGAGGCCCCCAGATTGCGCCGGTAAGTGCACCGAATATCGGCCCGAGCCCCGCGATGTTGAGGAGCTGAATCAGGAAAGCACGTCCCGGAGTTATGGGCACGAAGTCAACTCCGTCCTCTTTCCTAGTGCAAGGAGTTTCCCTATCGTCAGGCCCGAAAATAGCGTTGACGATTGCACCATAAATACAGTAGCCCAGCACGAGAAGCACCAAGCCGCCAAGAAATGAATACATTAAACGTTTCTCCCTTCTTAAGTTGTGGTAGTATGGATAGCAGAATTTTAGTCCGTTCATGAATAAAATCAAGCATTCACAAAGGAGGTTATCATTATGCAGACGTTAGGAGTACTCGGCGGAATGGGACCTGCGGCATGTGCTGAGTTCCTGCGAATCTTCGCGCGCGACTGCCCGGCTAAGGACGACTCGCAGCACCCGAAAATTATCATGCTCTCTGACCCCGAAACGCCCGACCGCAGCAATGGCATCATGGGTCTCGGCCCTGACCCTCTGCCGGTAATCAGGAAGAATCTTCTTCAGCTCGCACAGTGGGGCGCGGATGTCTTGGCCGTTCCGTGCAACACAGCACACTACTTCATCGACAGGTTCAGGGACGAGCTTCCCGTGCCGCTGATACACATCGTTGAAGCGACGGTAGAGGCCGCGAAGGAACTTAGTCAGGGGAACTGCTCGTGGCTTCTTGCGACTGACGGGACGCAGAAGAGCCTGATTTACCCTGCGTGCGCCGAGAAGATGCATTATCACTTCCTGAAGCCTTCGCCTTCACAGCAGGAGAAGATTCAGCACTGCGTACGTCTGGTGAAGGCAGGAGACATGGCTTCAGCAGGAGAGACAATGCGCGACGTGGTGAATGAGCTTTGGGGAGAACGTAACGTGCCGGTAACTATGGGCTGTACGGAGCTCCCGCTGGCGTATGAGGCATCCGGGCTTCCGCTTGAACGCCAGGTGTCGAGCCTCAAGGCACTCAGCGACGCGTGTATCCGTGTCCTGTATCAGCAGTAATGTTATAATCAGGCGCAAAAAATTGACCAGAAAGGATTGATTTGCTCATGCCTTATGATGACATGAACGACGAAGAAGAACTATCATTGCTCGACATATTCACTATATTGTGGCGGAGGAAAGGGCTGATAATCTTCCTGACTGTGGTGTTCGGAGGAGCGGCGGCATTCTACGCGTTCACTGCTCCGTTCATCTACAGGGGAGAGTGCAGGATACTTCCTTCCGGAAGCGGAGGTGCCAGCGGACTTATGGCACAGCTCGGAGGACTTGCCGGCCTCGTAGGACTTCCCAGCACAGCGACCAACGGGCAGATGATGATCGGCATACTTCAGGGAGACACGGTTGTTGATGCGATAATCGACAAGTTCAACCTCATGGAGGAGTACGAGCAGGAGATTCGCCTTCATGCACGGACGGCAACCCTCAAGAATCTCGAGGTCAACGAGGACACGAAGAGCGGTATCATCAGCGTGGCCTTCCTGAACAAAGACCCGCAGAGAGCCTCCGACATCGCCAACGCGTTTGTTTATGAGCTGCAGAAGAAGGTGCAGGATCTTTCGGTGAAGGACGCACAGCAGAAGCGCGAGTTCTTCGAGAATCAGTTACTGCAGGCACAGCAGGAGCTCAACACTGCGGAGGCTGACATGATGAAGTACCAGCAGGACAGCGGTGTCATCGAGCTTGGTTCGCAGACGGGCGCAATACTTGCATCAATCAACAGCCTGCGCAACAGGATTGCGGCCAAGAACGTCGAGATTTCCACCCTGAGCAGCTACGCCCGCAAGGACAACCCGCGCCTGAAGCTGCTGCAGTCGGAGCTTGAAGCCATGACGAAGGAGCTCCGCAGTCTCGAGGAACAGCAGAGCAGGCAAGGACGGAGCTCAAACAGCGACCTCTTGGCCTCAGTCGGGCAGGTGCCTGAGCTCGGGATAGAGTATCAGCGTTACATGAGGAATCTGCAGTTCGCAACGGCGAAGTACGAGCTGATGATGAGGCAGTACGAGAGCGCGCGTCTCAGCGAAGCCAGCGACATTTCGACGATACAGATCGTTGACCCTGCGACACCGCCGGACTACAAGTACAAGCCCAAGCGTGCAACGATAACCCTTGCCGGAGGGCTTGGAGGCATGTTGCTCGGTGTGTTCTGGGCATTCCTCACCGAACATATCAACGAACTCCGCAAGACCAGAAGACAGCGCGATGATGACGACGACGACTATTAGCACCAGCAGAAGCTCTCCTTCACGGGGGAGCTTTTCTTTTACCCTCTGCCGTAACCCTGACGGTACATCAATGCTTCAGCCAGATGCTTCTTCCCGATGCGTTCATCGCCGGACAAGTCCGCAATAGTACGCGAGACCTTTAGCACCCTGCTCATTCCGCGCCCGGAAAGGTTGAGCTTGGCCGCCATAAGAGCAAGGTAGTCGCGTTCTGCATCCTGCAGGATCAGGCATCTCTTCACCAGCTTCTCGGGAATCTCTGCGTTGCACGTGTAACCGTACTCACGCCACCTGTCCTGCTGAATCTTCCTTGCACTGATTACGCGCTTGCGGATTGACGCGCTGGACTCGGGAGGGTTGTCCTTGTCGGTGAAGGATAACAGCTCGTCGGGCGTGAGCTTCGGGACGTGAATCTGCAGGTCTATCCTGTCCATGATGGGCCCGGAAAGTTTCCGCTTGTAGCGTTCGAGGTCTCCGGCGGTGCACTTGCAGGGAGTTACGGGATCTCCGGCGTAACCGCACGCACAGGGGTTAGCGGCCAAGACCAACAGCACGCGCGACGGGTAAACCACGCTTCCTGCTGCCCTGCTGACCGTGATGAACCCGTCCTCAATCGGTGCTCTGAGGCTCTCCGTGAGGTCTCTGCGGAACTCCGTATACTCGTCGAGGAACAGCACTCCCCTGTGAGCCCGCGAAACTTCTCCCGGCCTAAGGTCGCTTCCTCCTCCGCAGACTGACACGGTGCTCGCGGTGAAGTGTACGGTTCTGAACGGACGCTCTCTCGTGGGCTTGCTGTCGTCTCCGAGAGTACTGCGGATTAACAGCGTCTCGACGAGTTCATCATCGGTGAGGGGCGGGAGAATCCCTGCGATTGCGCGGGCAATGAGTGTCTTTCCGCTTCCCGGCGACCCCACAAGAAGGAGGTTGTGATGTCCTGCGGCGGCGATCTCTGCGGCACGTCGGGCGGCAATCTGCCCCTTGATGTCCGAGAAGTCAGGATCAGCGTTTTCTGGCACATCAGGCACGAACGCCGGAGGAACAGGACGCGGCTTCTCCTCGCCAGACAGCATCATGAACAGTTCGCTGAGGCTGTCAGCGCAGTACGCTTCAACTCCCTGAACCAGCGCGACTTCTTCAGCGTTTCCGCCCGGAACGTACAGCGGGATACCCATCTCGCGCGCAAGGAACGCCGCAGGTACTGCACCCCTCACCCTCCGAAGCCGTCCGTCCAGCGCAAGTTCACCCATGTATAACGCTTTGGGTGCGTCTTTGAGGTGGCCGGTGGCCTGCATCATTCCGAGTGCTATCGGCAAATCCAGAAGCGCGCCTTCTTTCGGGATGTCAGCGGGCGCAAGGTTGACGGAGATTCTGCCCTTGAGGTTCAGGCCAAGAGAACGCAGAGCCGCCCTCACGCGCTCCTTCGACTCGCGAACCGCAACATCAGGCATCCCCACAATATTTATCGTGAACAGCCCGCCGGTTATCTCAACCTCGACTTCAACCGACAGCCCCTCAATTCCCTTGAGAGTTACGCCGAGAATCCCGCTCATGGCTTCTTCTTCATCCGCAGGAAGAGCACGTACCCTCCCGCAATCAGCACAGCCAGCCCGACGCACGCAATTGTGATAACGTGAAGGTACTCCTTCAGCAAGTCCTGATGCTCGCCGAGAAGATACCCCGCGAACGTCAGCACCACAACCCACGCTCCTGCCCCTATCGACGTGTAGAGGGTAAAGGTCTTCATGGGCATTCGTGCTATCCCTGCAGGAAGCGAGATGTACTGCCTTATGACGGGGAGCAAACGCCCGACGAGCGTGCTGATGTGCCCGTGCTTGAGGAAGAACTCATCGGCTTTGTTGACGCTCTCGGGGGACACGAAGAAGTATTTTCCCCACTTCAGCAGGAACGGGCGGCCGAATTTTACCGCTATCCAGTAATTGAACAGCGCGCCCAAGAGACTGCCGGCGATTCCTGAGAGCAGGACTAGAGAGAGGGACATTTCACCTTTCCACGCGAGATAACCCGCCGGAGGCATGACCACTTCACTCGGAAAAGGGAAGAACGATGATTCGAGGAACATCAGGGAGACTATCCCTGTGTAGCCCATCCTGCCGATTGTGTCGACAAGCCACGCTGTGAGTGCGCTGATGATGTGCATTACAGGCCGAGATCCTCTTTGACGGTCGGATCGTAGGCGATGTTTCCGCCCATCTCCTCGAGCTTCTTCTGTGAGTGTGTTGCAGAGATGAAGCGGATTGTCCCGGAGCTGCTTCTCATGCACAGGGAGTTTGTCTCGATGTGAGCACCGTGATAGTGCACTCCCTTCAGCAGGTCTCCGTCAGAACCTCCTGCCGCCGCAAAGAACACGTTGTCGCTCTTCACGAGGTCGTCGATAGTCAGGACAGTGTCCTTCGTGAGGCCGCGTTCTTTCGCCCGTGCTTCGTCCTCGTCGTTGCGGAAATAGGGCTGGCACTGCATATTAGCGTCAAGGCACTTCATTGCGCACGCGGTGATTACGGCTTCAGGACTCCCGCCGATGCCCAGAAGAATATCTGCCGACTCGTGGCCGGGAAGGCTCGTCATCAGTGCACCAGCAACGTCGCCGTCTCCGATGAGCCTAACTCGTGCTCCCATTGCACGGACGCGTTCGAGAATCTCTCCGTTGCGAGGACGGTCAAGCATTACCACTGTGGTTTCCTCGATCTTCTTGCCCTTAGCCTTCGCGACTATCCTTACGTTGAACTCTACGGGTGCTTGAATGTCTATGTACCCTGCGGCTTCCGGGCCGGTAACTATTTTGTTGAGGTAGAACAGGTTGTCCGGGCTGAACATCGTTCCTCTGGGTGCGGCGGCTATTACGCTGATTGCCCCGTCCTGACCCTGCGCGACGAGACGCGTTCCGTCGATGGGGTCAACCGCGATGTCAACTTCAGGGCCATCACCCGTCCCTACTTCCTCGCCGTTGAAGAGCATCGGTGCTTCATCCTTCTCGCCCTCGCCGATGACTACGACTCCCTTCATCGCAACACCGTGAAGAACGTAGCGCATTGCCTCAACGGCGGCGCGGTCAACCTCGTTCTTGTTGCCGAGCCCGAACCAGCGGCCGGAGGCCATTACGGCGGCTTCTGCAGAACGTACGAGCTCCATAGCAAGATTCTTGTCCTGTGCGAATAGTGCCATTAAGAACTTCCTCCCTCGAAAAATTTTGTGTGTGTGATTATTGTGAGTGGTATTGCTGAGATTATAGCAGAAAAAATCCCCCCCGATTGCTCAGGAGGGATGCTCGTCAAGATTCTGCGGCTACTTTATCTCTGCTCCGGCTTCCTTCAGAACAGATACTGCCTTCTCGATGTCAGTGATGTTGAAGATGAAGTAGACTTCATTGCCGTTCTGATCGAACATGTACAGATGATCGATGTTCACGCCCGCCTCAGCAAAAACCTTGAGCACCGAGTTCAAGCCGCCGGGAACGTTAGGAATCTCAATCGCAAGCACGTCCTCGATTGTCGGGGCGAATCCCGCCTCTTTCAGGACAGCCGCCGTTGCTTCAGCGTCGTCCGCCATGAACAGAGCATGTGTGTCGTTCCTGATTGTTACGCCGTTGAGGTTGATTTTGTGGTCAGCTATTACCTGCGTCATCTTCTGTACGCTGCCCGGCTCGTTCGGAGAGGGGACGACAACCTGCTTCAGCCTGAGCACCTTTTCGCCGTTGAGAGCATACGCCGACGCACACGCAAGAACGACCAGCACCAGAGCCAGCCACAACACCGCTAAACGCTTTGTCTTCATGATGATAACTCCTTTGTTGGTTGGGATAAAACTCACCCAGTTTATATATATATATATATATTGTCAAGCGTTGATACCAACTAATTCAGTCCGTATTGCCTCAGCAGCTGCTGGTAACGCTGTTCGACCTCGTTCATCTTGGGCTCCTGCCTCTTAGGTGCAGGCGGGTTCGGTCTGGGAATCGCCGCGCGTGTCTCCTGCGCAGTAACCTGCTGTGCCGCCTGTGCTTCACGCTCCTGCCTCTGTGCCTCCTTCTTGGCCGAAGCCTCGCGTTCCTTCCTCTGCATGTTCGCATAGTACGTGTCATCCTGCTCAACGAGGAACAGTCTCGGGCCTCTCGGGTCACTGTCCGCCGCCTTGTAGCTCCCGCCGTGAATAGGGCATGACGCAGTAGGTGATTTGCCCTTCGGGAAGAACAGCGGCACACTCTGACAGCCTCCCCTTGCGCGGTAGCCCGAAGCCCTGCAGATAGACACCTTGTCGACTTCAACCCACGACGGAGGAGGCGCGAAGTTCGCGGGAGTCTTCATCTCCTGCACTGCGTACTGCATGAACTTCCTCCACACCGGCGCGGCCATCGTTCCGCCGAAAGCACGTTTGCCCATCGACTTGTGGTCATCACGGCCAACGTATACCGCCGTAGTCAGTCCCGGGACTCCTCCGCAGAACCACGCATCAATGAAGTCGTTTGACGTTCCAGTCTTGCCGAAAACGTTGACGTTCTTGATTGCGGCGGGCTTGCCCGTGCCGGATCTCACCGCGTCCTGAAGCATCGAACGTATCGCGTACGCTGTCTCGGGACGGAGTGCCTGCGAACTCGCAGTGTCTCTGTGCTCGAGGATGTTGCCGTCCCTGTCCTTAATCTCGCGTATCATCTGCGGGACTATCCTCTTGCCGCCGTTGTTGAAGCAGTTGAACGCCACAGCCATTTCCAGCGGAGTAAGGCTCGCTGAACCCAGCGCAACAGACAAATCATTCGGCAGGTACTTGGTCTCAATGCCCATGTTGCGTGCCATCTGAACGATAGCGTCCGTCCCGATGTATGCCGCTACCCTGACTGCAACGGTGTTGTATGACTGCACGAGCGCGCGCTGTAGCGTAACTTCTCCCGCGTAACCGTTGCTGGAGTTGTGGGGAGACCAGCCCTTGTTGCCCGCCCCCTTCTTCTTGAAGGTTATCGGCGCGTCAAGGAAGTGGTCACTGGGCATTACGTCTTCTTCGATTGCGGCGGCGTAAACTATCGGCTTGAAGCTCGAGCCAGGCTGACGGACTGCCTGCGTAGCACGGTTGAACTTGCTCTCCTTGAAGTCCTTTCCCCCGACGAGCGCGAGAACCTCTCCCGTATCTGCCTCTATGCAGACAAGTGCTCCCATCACGTTCTTGTTGAGCCCCTGAATGCACTCACGGGCTTTGTCCTGAAGATTAACGTCAAGAGTTGTGTATATCTGCATTCCTCCGCTGTAGACCTCATCCTTCCCGTACTTTGGGAGCAAGTCATTGAACAGCAGGTGCGACACGAAATACGGCGCGCGGTTGAACTCCTCTATCTTGTTGGCGGGCTTGGTGTTGAGGACGAGTTCCTCGTCATAAGCCTCCTGCCTCTGCTCAGCCGTAATCCACCCCAGCGTCTCCATTCGCGACAGTACGTAATTCCGGCGTGCCTTGTTGTTGCTCTCGCTGGAGATGGGGTTGTAGCGTCCCGGGTTGGCGATTAATCCCGCAAGTGCCGCCGACTCCGCCAAGTCCAGATCTCGTGCTGACTTGTCGAAGTATGTGTGTGCGGCTGTCTCTGCTCCCCATGCTCCGTGCCCGAAGTTTATCGTGTTGAGGTAGAGCTCCAGAATCTTGTCCTTCGGGAAAAGTTTCTCCAGCCTCATCGCGATGATGATTTCTTTCGCCTTCCTCGTTACGCTCTTTTCGTGGGACAGGAACAGGTTGCGTGCCAGCTGCTGTGTTATCGTGCTTGCACCCTGAACCTTCCCGCCCTCGACAACGTCAGTCCACAGTGCGCGCATTATCGAGCCGATGCGTATGCCTCCGTGTTGGTAGAACGCAGAGTCCTCTGCCGCGAGCACTGCACGCACAAGATGAGGAGAGATTTCGGCCAAGTCTTTCGGTGTCCTGTTCTCAATGAAGAGACGCGCTATGACCTCGCCGTTCCTGTCGTAGAGGATTGACGGGAGGCTGTTCTTGGGGTTGGCGAGCTCGAGCATACTCGGCAGGTCTTCGGAGATCTTGACGACGTACCATGCTACTCCTGCGCTGAGTGCTCCCGTCGCTAGAAGCACAACTAACAGAAGCGACATCATTATCAGCTTCAGGACGGAGATGCCTTTCTTCTTCTTGCGCGGTTTGACCGGCTTTCTCTGCTGCGGCTGTGATGGTTTAGGGGATGCTTGCGGTTTTGTCTGCTGTCTCGGCCTCTGCTGGCTCATGAACAATATCTCGTCCGGGTCTATGCGGAAATTTCTGCCCTGTCCGTTCGGCGGGCGGTGCGAACTGCTTCCGTTCATGCAGATTGATTGCTCCTTTCTGTCTCTGTATGGCTCAAATCATATCACACACGCTCAAAGATTCGGATTATTCCGCCCTTGCGCCTGTGCCCTGTGTCCCACATGTTGCGGAGGCCGAACCACAAGAACTCCCCGTAAGTTACCGTCATCACGCGGAGTTCGCCGCCTCTGTCCTCGTAACCCGCGAGGTTGAACCAGTGCCAGTTGAAGTCGTCGAGCGCGGGGTCTTGGTGCATCAGCATGAGGTACGACACGGGAAACCCCCTGTCTATCTGGCTGGTTACTGCCTCAGCGAACACCTCATAACTCACGCTCCCGGAAAGTCCCTCGAGAACCAGCGAGGAACATTTCACGCTGGCGAGGTAGTCGGAGAAGCCGCAGATGTACGTCTCGAGGAAGTCTATCCCGTGATAGCGCGGGTAAAGGTACGGCTTCATCATCGAGGAGAAGTTCAGGAAGTCCGCGCGCGAAATGCTGGAAGGGTCAAACGGGTAAAGCCTACGGAATCTGTCGTGCTTCCCCGCCAAGTACATGCAGACATCGCACGCCGTAACAGCTCCGCAGCCGCCCTTGTTCATGTCCCACTCGACGAGGTCGTCCTGATTCCCGCCGGGAAGGCCGTCAATCATGAAGTAGTCGAGAATTTTTCTGTGTTCCAACTCGTTATACACCTTCTGAGAAAATTTGTACTATTCTACAGCATGATAATCACCTCCGCGCTCATTGGAATACTGTGCTACAATACTCCCCGTTTTCACACTCAACGACGAAAGGAATAATTTTGCATGGCAGACATCATCGGACTTACGTGCACACAGTGCAAGAGGCGCAATTACACCACGACCGTCAACAAGAAGAAGCAGGCCAAGAAACTCGAGCTCAAGAAATACTGCAGGTGGTGCAACGCCCCTACGGTACACAAAGAGTCGAAGTAGCAGGTTGCTAAAACAAGAGGCCTGTTGTAGAATTTAGCCCGTTAATTTTTGACGCAGGTCCGTGGCTCAATTGGCAGAGCACTGGTCTCCAAAACCGGGGGCTGCAGGTTCGAGTCCTGCCGGGCCTGCCATTTCTTTATGAGGACACCAATATAATGGCAAAGACAACCGCAGAGAAAAAGACCAAGCTGGCCGCGCTTAAAGACTTCATCCGTGAAGCCAAAGCCGAGCTCAAGAAAGTAACTTGGCCGACGCGCCGCCAGATATGGTACTGGACAATAATCGTGATAGTGTTCACGCTTTGTGTGTCGCTGTATCTGGGGCTGATAGACTTCGTTCTTGCGTGGCTGTTCCGCACGCTCTTAGGTTAATATGCCGGAAGAACGCCGCTGGTACGTCGTACAGACCTACGCAGGCTACGAGAAGAGAGTAGAAGCCGATCTGCGTCAGCGCATCAAAGCGATGAAGATGCAGGATAAGATCTTCGACGTTCTTATACCTACAGAGACTCACATTGAGATCAAGGATGGCAAGAGCCGCGAGGTTACCCGCAAGCTTTACCCCAGCTATGTGATGGTAGAGATGATCTTTGATGCTCAGTCATGGTACGCAGTCCGCCACACCGAAGGCGTAACGGGTTTCGTCGGTGCAGGAACGTATCCTATTCCTCTGTCTCAGGAGGAAGTCGACCGCGTAATGTCTGGCATGAAGAGCAGCAAGGAAGACCCCAAAGTCCAGATAGACCTGAAGATCGGCGACGTGGTGAGGGTAACCGAAGACGGCAACATGAAGGGTTACACCGGGCCGGTCGTGCAGATAGACGCGAAGAGGGGCAAGGTGAAGTTCCGCACGGAGATGCTGGGCGGAGCAGAAGTAGAGACCGACTACAAGTCCTTAGAGAAAATCTGAGGAAGTAGCACGTAGATACAGAAAGGAAAAATTTTTATCATGGCTAAGAAGGTAGTAGGGCAGATAAAGCTGCAGCTTCCTGCCGGAAAGGCAACTCCCGCGCCCCCTGTAGGTCCGGCACTCGGACAGCACGGCGTGAACATCATGGAGTTCTGCAAGCAGTTCAACGCCAAAACTCAGGATCAGGCGGGGCTGATTATCCCTGCAGTGATTACGGTCTACGCGGACAGGAGCTTCACGTTCGAGCTGAAGACTCCTCCTGCGGCGGTACTGCTGAAGAAGGCGGCGGGCATAGAGTCCGGCTCAGGCGTGCCCAACAAGACGAAGGTAGGCAAGATTGCGCGCGCGAAGGTGAAGGAGATCGCCGAAATGAAGATGAAGGATCTCAACGCCAACGACGTGGAAGGCGCAATGAGGATGATCGAAGGCACAGCCCGTTCAATGGGGCTTGAAGTCGTCGACTAAGAACAATTGCGGGAGAGTAACTTACTCGCGATTACCGCAGGAGGCAGACATGAAGAGAAGCAAGAGATACCGTGAAGCCGCAGAGAAAGTAGAAGCCGGAAAGCTGTACGGTCTCCGCGAAGCTGTGGAGCTGTTCAAGACCATAGCGACGGCCAAGTTCAACGAGAGCATAGAAGTCCACGTGAGGCTGGGGATAGACCCGCGCCACGCCGACCAGCAGGTCAGGAGCACGGTGAGCCTTCCGCACGGGACGGGCGTAACCAAGAAGGTGCTCGTCATCACGCAGGGCGAGAAGATCAAGGAAGCACAGGATGCCGGAGCAGACATCGTGGGCGGAGACGACATCGTCCAGCAGATTCAGGGCGGGTTCATGGACTTCGACGCGGTTATAGCCACGCCGGATATGATGAAGTCAGTCGGCCGTCTGGGAAAAGTTCTCGGGCCCCGCGGACTGATGCCCAGCGCAAAGACAGGGACAGTAACGTTCGAGCTCGCCAGCGCGGTCAAGGAGATCAAGGCCGGACGTGTGGAGTTCCGTGCGGACAAGACGGGCATCACCCACAACGCCGCAGGAAGGCGTGATTTCAGCGTTGATGACCTGTACGACAACGTCAAGGCACTGCTTCAGGCTATCTACCGCGCACGTCCCGCATCGGTCAAAGGCACGTACGTCAGAAGCATAGCCATCGCGCCGACGATGGGGCCCGGAATTGCAGTAGACCCCGCGCTGGCACAGAAAGAATTAGCACTGTAAAAATTTTTCCCGCAATCCGCAGACAACAGGGGCAGAAATGCTTAATCATCCTGTCGAGGAGAGAGAGTTACTGAATAGAGAATAACGCTCCTCCTGTGATGTATAATGGGGGAGCTTTTTTGCGGACTTAAGGAGGTGAACACAAAGAATGCCGGCACAAATCAAGTATGAGTTAGTAGACGGTCTCAGAGAGAAGCTGTCGAGGACAAAAGCAGTATTCGTAGGCGAGTATCGCGGAATGACGGTAGAGCAGAGCACAATGCTCCGCCACAAGGTACGCGAGGCAGGCGGTGAGCTCAAGGTTGCGAAGAACACGCTGTTTGCGATCGCCATGAAGGAAGCAGGCCTCGAGGCACTTCCCGAGAGCATGATGAAGGGGCCCAACATCTTTGCGCTGTGCTATGACGACCCAGTAGCAGTCGCTAAGGTGCTCAAGGAGTACGCGAACGACAAGACGCAGAAGGCCTTTATCCTCAAGGGAGGACTTCTCGAGACGCAGCAGCTTGACCTTGCACAGCTGATGGCACTCGCGGATCTCCCGCCGAAGGAAGTCATGCGCGGACAGGTTGTCAGGACAATCGCCGCACCGTTATCGGGGCTGGTCAACGTTCTTGCTGGTACGATGCGGAATTTCGTTACCTGCCTCGACCAGATACGCGCAAAGAAGGAAGAAGGAACAGCCGCGTAGTTTTTTGGCTGTCGAACATTACAATTTTACGGAGGAAAAATTATTATGACCAAAGAAGAAATCATCCAGGCTATCGAGACAATGTCAGTGCTTGAGCTTTCGGAACTCGTGAAGGCTCTCGAGGAGAAGTTCGGAGTGAGCGCATCAGCCGCCCCCATGATGATGGCAGCAATGCCCGGCGCAGCAGCACCCGCCGCCGCAGCTGAGGAGAAGACAGAGTTCGACGTGGTCTACAAGGGGCCCGGCGCGAACAAGATCGGTGTCATTAAGGTAGTCCGCGAGATCACCGGGCTCGGCCTGAAGGAAGCGAAGGAGCTTGTTGACAACCCGCCGAAGAACATCAAGGAAGGCGTGTCGAAGGAAGAGGCAGAGGAGCTCCAGAAGAAGCTGGCTGAGGCCGGAGCAGAAGTCGAGGTCAAGTAGCACAGGTGAAAATTGCAGAGGCTCAGGCATTAACGGGCCTCTTTTTGTTATGTGAACGGAGGTTTTGACGAATGAGCGCAAATAACACCCCGAAACCCGCAGACAGGAAGAAACAGATAATCATCGGAGTAATCGTCGCAATTCTCCTGCTGAACATCATGTGGACGGTTATGCAGAACAAGTTCACGCCCAAGCTCGACGGCGTAAAGACCGACGTAGCAGGGATAGAGCAGAGGCTGGCCAGGATCGAGCAGGGAGGCCTGTCCGATTTCGCGAGCCTTAAGGAAGATTTCGAGACACTCAAGGCAGTATCAGCGAAGTTCTCCGAGCAGGCTAAGGCGATGCTGAAGGCCGAAGAGGAGCAGCTTGCGTACCTTGAAGCTCAGGTTGAGGCGCAGAAGGCACGCGTCGAGGAGCTCAGGAAGTTAGCGGCAGAGTAGCACGAACACAGACCATCGATGCCCCGGCGGATTGACCTGCTGGGGTATTCTTGTAAGGGGGAGCAATCATGAACTGTACGAAATGCGGAGCACCGATCGATGCTCAGGATGAAGTCTGCGAGTACTGCGGGACACGAACGCCTTACGGTGAACGTATGCTCGAGGAACACAGGAGGCAGGAGGAAGAGGCCGCCCGCCGTCAGGCACTGGACAATCTGCCGAAGATGAAGCATGTCTCTGTGGCGTTTGCAGTTTTCCTGCAGATAATAACTATCGGAGGGTATGCAGCTTACTGGTACGCGACAAGAATACAGTCTCTCAACGCGCTGGGGACATCGAAGAAGTTTCCGGCATGGTGTGCGGGGATACTGGGTCTGGCGTGGTGCGCAATGATTCTCTTGCCGGGCGGCGGTAATGCTGCGGGGCAGGAACTCTTCAACTACGCGTCAGGTATCGTGTTCGTCGCGTCGATATATCTTGCGTTCTCTGTGAGGGGGATGCTTCAGGAATACGCGTCCGGCTTCATGGAGAGGAGTGTTGCTGTGGCGACTGTCGCTCCGTCGGGAATGATGCTCGTGCTGTTCGGGCCGCTGTACCTTCAGGCGTGCGTGAACCGTATGATAGCGATGAGGTATCTAGCTCCGAAGATATAAGAGTGTCCCCTCCTTGCTCGGGAGGGGATTTATTTATGCGTGCTATTTCGCGTGAAGTACTGCCTCGTTGCGTTCCCTGAGGGCACGTTCCGCCAAAGTGCAGGCACGCTGAACTTCCGCAGTGTCCTTACCCTTAGCCGCGTCCTCGAGAGCCTCTACAGCCTCCTCAAGAGCGCGCTCGATCTTTCTGCCTGCCGGTGTCGGGTCAGAGTAGAGTATAGACTCCGAGAACCTCATGACCTGAGAGATTATCTGTGCCGCAGCGTCAGAGGCCTTGAGGTCGTCGGCGATGTAGCCTACTTTTGCGGCCAAGTGAGCGAGGTGCTCGCGTCCCTCTGCCTGCTGGCGGGTCGTAGCGTCAGAGAGCTTCAGCTCCGCCATGTTCATCAGCACCATAGGCACAAGGAACACCGCCAGTCCGGCGACGTGAATCAGCAGGTATTTGACTGTGGTGAAGGGATAAAGTGCGTTCCCGACGGCCATAACGATGACGAACAGGAAGTACACGAACCCCAGAATGAGCTTGCTGAAGCCTACGGGGATATTCTTGCCGCCGTTGCTGCGCCACGCGATGCCCATAGCCTGCAGGGTCTGGAGCACGAACGCAACTCCCAAGAACGCGACGGAGATCCAGAAGGTAGTACCGCGCTGCTCAGGAGTCGTGAGGAAGTAGATGAAGAGTGCCGCGACCGCCGCGATGAGTGCCGAGAGAAGGAAGATGTTGAATACCTGACGGAGTTTGCTGAAAAACTTACCCATGATAATACTTCACCCTTTCGAGAAAATTAGAGCTGATGTCCGCAGTTCATGCAGAACTTTGCGCCCGGAATCAGCTGGCTTCCGCAGTTCGGACAGACCGCCGCCATCTTTGCCCCGCAGTTCATGCAGAACTTTGCGCCTGCCGGTACTGCCTGCCCGCATGACGGACACACGGTGTTGCTCGGGTTCTGCGGGATCGGAGGTGTCGGCTGTGCTTGCGGCTGTGGCTGGGGCGTGCCCTGAGGGTTGATGTACTGCCCCATCTGCGAGGCCATCTGCCCGAAAGCTCCTCCCATTCCCATGCCCGCACCGAGACCTACGCCTGCGCCGAGAAGTCCTGCTCCGCCCTCGTTCTTGGCCGCGCTCTCCATTACGTCGAACGAACGCTTCTGCTGGTAGTTGTAGCCCATGACGTTCATCGTCGCACGTTCCGCCATTGCCGCCTTGAGTTTCTTGATGCCTTCGTCGTCGTCAACAACGTTCACCGAGCCGAAGTAGAAATTTAGCGGCTCAATCCCGAACTCCTGGAACTCCGCGCGTATCTTCCCGACTGCTTCATTGGACATGTCCTCGAGGTACGCGCTTATCTCGAAGATGTTGACCTTCTTCTGTGCAATGTACGTTGAGATCATGTCGCCCATGCGAGAGAGTATCAGCCCCTTGAAGTACGCCTCAACGTCCGCGCGGGTGAGGCTGGACTTGTTGCCCGCGAGTTTCAGGACGAACTTCCGGCTGTCGTCTACCCTGATGCCAAACTGTCCGTATGCCCGCACGTAAATCGGTATCTGGTACTCCGGGTCTCTGAGGAGAATCGGTGTCGGAGTTCCCCACTTGATGTCGAGGAGGCTGGCTTTGTTGATGAACCAGACAGCTGCCTTGAAGGGGCTCTCACGGCCGGTCGCGAGCTTGAGCAGTCCTCCGAGAAGAGGGATGTTGTTCGTCGAGAGGGTGTGCCTTCCTGCGCCGAAGAGGTCGAGAGCCTGACCGTCAGTGAAGAGTATTGCTTCCTGTGCTTCGCGCACCACTAACTGCGTCCAGTTGCCGAGCTCGTCGCTCTTGGCGGGGTTCTTCTTGTCGACGTAACGCCACGCGAGGATGTCGTTGGTGTTGATGCTGTCGTCCCACTGCACTACCTGAATTATTGCCATGTTATCACGCTCCGTTATATAGTTCTGTATCTGCCTCTATCATAGAGACTATTTCGCCCGCGTTCAAGTGTATTGTGTCCAAGCTTGACGGTGCAGGAACACCCAGTCTCTGCGTTCCTGCATGGATTACCCCTCCTGTGAGAGTCTGTGCACAGAAAATTATACTGCATGAAAGCACAAAAAAACGCCCTCCCTGACGAGAAGGAAGAGCGCAACGATCCGAATGTTACTGCTCCAAGTCCAGAACGAGCATTGCAGGATACCTAGAACCTGTAGCAGAAGCCGAATAGTCGCCGCGGTTAGCCGTACCCGGCTGAGAATACAGAAGACCTATGGACTTTGCACGCGATGCCAGCTTCTCCTTCACCCGCGTGTCGTTGTCATTGGGCATCTGGTACACTACGTACCACTGTTTACCGTTATTGGCATAATCAAGAGCGTACAACCCTCCCGAGCTGTCCTTAGCACCTCGTTGCTGAGAGTTGAGAGACTTGTCGCCTTTCTCAAGCCCTGTGTTGCCGAGATATGGCAGGATATCCATTATCGTTACTACATCGTCCTGTCCAAACTTGCCGTATTTGCCGTCCGCTTTGAGTACTTCTCCGTTGCTGTTAACTTTGTCTATGTTGTCCGCGTACCACGCAAGAGTAGCTGTCTTCAGGTTGCGAAGGTTGCTGATTATGTCATTTGCCCTCGCCGAACTCACAGCTTCCGTGCTGGACAGCATCATCATCGCCGCAAGAATACCTATCACCACAATTACGATCAACAATTCCACAAGCGTGAAACCTTTCCGCTTAATACTCTTCATTGTTCTTCCTCCTCCTAAAACTTCTGCCGCAACGGCTCTAGCGTACCCTGAACCACACACCGTCAGTACCGCCGTTATACGGCAGGGCAGCATCCCCGTCTTTGCCCTTGCCTCTCTGAAGCCCAGAAGCTCCAGCACGGCTCGCCAGCTTCTGCCTAACCGCTGAATCAGAGAGCATACCTCCCGTGTATTTCACATACCATTCGCAGGGGAAAGTCCCGGATACAGGGTCTATGTCATAACCTTCAAGGTTTTCCCTTCTCTGGCTGGCAGACAAGTATCTTACGACATCCGCACTAACGGGCTTGCCAGGATTCGCGAGTGCTTTCGTCTTGTTCCCGAAGACGTCCAGACTGTCCGTGTAGAGCATCAGTGCCGCCTGCTTCCAGCTCATGAGGTTGGTGATGATGTTGCTGGCGTTCGCGCTGGAAACGGACTCTGAGCTTGAGAGCATCATCATTGACGCGAGGATGCCCATCACAGTAATCACTATGAGAACCTCAACCAGCGTGAAGCCTTTCCGCACAAAAACGCTCATCGCACCGGCCTTACCGCACCCGCAGGTACACGGTGTTCTGATCCTTGTAGACATCATTCGTCTTCGTTGAATCTGATGTAGACTTCAGGCCTACGGATGATGCTCTTGCCGCCAGCTTCTGCTTCACCGCAGGGTCAGCAAGGTAGCCGCCGGTGTATTTCACGTACCACTCGTAAGGGAAGCTGCTTGTTGCACGCTCGATGTCGTACCCTTCAAAGTTATCCGTTACCTTGTTGTTGGCGAGGTATCTTATCACGTCAGCACTCTTCGGCTCGTTCCCGGCAAGGCTGGCCTTCGCTGGGTTGTTGAAGACATCGAGGCTGTCCGTGTAGTACATCAACGCCGCCTGCTTCCAGTTTACGAGGTTGCTGATGATGTTATTGGCGTTCGCGCTGGAGACGGACTCAGAACTCGACAGCATAATCATTGACGCGAGAATGCCTATCACTGCAATCACTATGAGAATCTCTACCAGCGTGAAACCTTTGCGCATAAATCTCTTCACCTCATGTTTCCTCCTTTCGTAAAAAAACCCCGTCCCCATTTTGGAGCTGGAGACGGGGAAAATCGTTCTTTACCAGCTGACTCCTCCGGCTGAGGCCTTCAGAAGTTCAGCTGGACTTCCGTGCAATGTCGCGACTAGGGCTTGACCACAAACATACCTGCATGACTCTCAGCGACATAGACATCCGAAGACTTCAGGGTGTTCGTTGCAGTATCGCCGCAAAGACCTACAGACGCGGCGCGCGCAGCAAGTTTCTTCTTCACGTTTGTGTCGGAGACCTCGCAGTACACGTACCATTCATTGTTGTTGCACTTCTTGATGCCGTACCCTCTGTAGCTCGTCTTGTCGTTACCACCGGTATTGAGATAGCTCAGCACGAGGTCGAACGAACCTGTCGCTGTTGTTGCATTGGAAGCTACGAGACCGTCTGTCATAGCACCAGCAGAGTCCAGCCTGTCGACGTACATTGCCGTCGCCGCAGTCTTCAGGTTGCGCAGGTTGCTGATGATGTTGTTCGCGCGCGCTGAACTCACTGCCTCAGTGCTCGACAGCATCATCATTGCCGCCAGAATGCCGATTACCACGATGACAATCAGCAGCTCCACAAGGGTGAAACCCTTACGCTTAATACTCTTCATTGTTTGTTCCTCCTTAATGTTTGTACAGAGTGTTTCCATCTTACAGCCCACAAGCGCGTGTAGTTTGTGATGTACATTCCTCCTCCACAGCCACCCCATTATATTACGTAAATTACCTAATGGGGGGGGGGGGCAAAAATACTTACTTTTCCTACGACAGCTGGACTATCGATGATGTTATCGGCGCAAATATTGAGATCGCTATTATAGCAATTATTCCGCCAACAAACACTATCATCATCGGTTCAAGCAGTGATGTCGTTGCCTTCACCTGCTCGTCCAGCTCCTGGTCATACCACACCGCAACACGCTCGAGCATCGTGTCGAGGTGTCCCGTCTCTTCGCCGATCCTCATCATCTGCGACACAAGTACCGGGAAAATCCCCGCCTGCTTTGAGGCCTCGCCGAGCGATATTCCCCTCATGACTCCCGTCCTCAGATGCTGGTAGCCCTCGCGAACCGCCTCGTTGCCCGCAGTCCCTTCCGCCATCTCGAGCCCTCTCACGATGGGTACACCAGAGCTCGTCAGAGCCGACAGCGTACGGCTTGAACGTGCCATCGCGGACTTCAGCAGCAAGTCCTTCAACACAGGAATCTTCAGCTTCAGCTTGTCCATGAAGGGACGGGTTGCCTTGTTCCTGCTCAGTGCCTGCCAGCCCAGAACAATACCTATCGTTACGAGAGCTATCACGTACCAGTACTGCCCGAACCAGTCCCCAGCGTTGAACATCGCCGTCGTTATCGCGGGAAGCTCGATGTTCAGCGTCGCGAAGACCTCCTTGAACTTCGGCACGAGGAACATGAAGAAGAACACCAGAATCACCACCGCGAACGTCATCACGAACGCAGGATAGAACAACGCGCTACGAATCTTCGCCCTCAGTGCCTCCTGCTTCTCGAGGAGTATCGCCGACTGTTCCAGAGCATCACCGAGCATTCCGCCTTCCTCTCCTGCCTCCACTAGGGACACAAGCAATGCGTTAAATGCCTTCTGTCTGCTCATTGCCTGGCTGAGCGGCATTCCTCTGTCAAGCATGTTCTTGATGTCCTGAAGTGCCTTGCGCAACGAGTAATTCTTCTCGGACTCGGAGATGATGTTTATCGCGCTCGACAGTGCAAGCCCCGCATTCTCCATCGTCGCAAGCTGGCGGAAGAACACCATCAGGTTCTTCAGCGGAACTTTGCCGCTGCTGAAGATTGCTCCCAAGTCCATGCTGAGGATTGACTTCAGGCCTCCGCCGCCCGTCTTCTTCTTGTCCGAGCCGGTCAATGAACCGTGTGCGTTGAGGCTGATTACTATCATTCCGCGCTCTCTCAGCGTCTTGAGGGCTGACTTCTGGTCATCAGCTTCGGCATAACCCTCGATGATCTGGCCGTCAGCAGTCCTGGCACGATACCTGAAGTTCATTGCTCCGCCTCCTCGCTAAACTTTAGGATTCATTGTCCATTGTACACGTTATTCTGCTTATTGCAAACCATAATGCTACATACCCGACGATAGCATTCGCTCAAGTTCCGGCTGGTCGTACGCGAAGTCCTTAGCGGTTGCCCGCGAGATCCTGCCTTCCCTGAACAGCCTCACCAGATCCTGCTCCATCGTGTGCATTCCCTGAGCAAGGCCGGTCATGAGTGCGTTGCGGATGCTGCTGGTCTTGCCTTCTCTTATGCTCGCTCGAATTGCGGGGGTCATGATAAGAATCTCGGTTGCGCAGACCCTTCCCTTTACGTCCGACGTTGGGATGAGCTGCTGAGAACATATCCCCAGCAACGTATACGCAAGCTGAAGGCGAATTTGGTTCTGCTGGTGCGGCGGAAAAACGTCAACGATGCGTTCGATTGACTGTGAGGCATCCTGTGTGTGCAGTGTGCCGAATACCAGGTGTCCTGTCTCTGCCGCAGTGATTGCCGCGCTGATGGTCTCGAGGTCGCGCATTTCTCCGATCATTATCACGTCCGGGTCCTGCCTCAAGACGTGCCTGATGCCCGACGCGAAATTCTCCGTGTCGTGCCCGACTTCACGCTGATGAATCACTGACTTGGCCGGAGTGTGGATGTACTCTATCGGGTCCTCGATAGTAACGATGTGTGCCTTCCTCTGCTGGTTAATCTCGCCGATTATTGCCGCGAGGGTTGAGCTCTTGCCGTGCCCGGTCGGTCCTGTCGCTAGGAACAAGCCTCTGTGCTTTGCGGACATGGTCTTGAGGACTTCGGGGAGGCCAAGTTCATCGAGCGAGCGGATCTCCGACGGAACGAGCCTGAAGGTGAAGCCCACGCCGTTCATTTCGCGGTAGAGGCTGCCCCTGAACCTCTGCTTGTCGAACGTGTAGGCAAAGTCGAGGTCGCCGGTCTCGTTGAAGCGTTCCCACTGGCTCTCATCTAGGATTGAGTGCGCAAAGTCCCTGAGTGCTTCGCGCGAAAAGATTCCCGTCTCGTCGATGTAGTTCAGTTCGCCGTGAACCCTGAGTGCCGCGCGGTGTCCTGAGCTCAGGTGAATGTCGCTTGCGCCGGAACTTATCGCCAGCCTGATTAGTGTCTCGAGGTTATTGTCCTGGTCGGTTGTGTGGAACTTGTGCATGAATCTTCCTCCTATAATGTAGCTGTAAGTACTTCCTCTAGTGATGTGTAGCCCTGAAGAGCTGCGTTTATCCCTGCTCTGCGCAGTGTCTTCATGCCGTTGTTGATTGCTGCCTCGCGGAGCTCCATGTCGTCAGCTCCCTTGAGAATCATCTCGCGCAAGTTGTCGTTGAGCACCATAAGCTCATAGATTCCGCGCCTGCCTCTGTAGCCGTTCCTGCAGTGCTGGCAGCCTACCGCACGGAAAGCTGTGCTCCCTTCAGGAAGGCCGAGCTTCTCGCAGGTTGCTTCGTCGACAGAGTATTCTTCCCTGCAGTTAGGGCAAAGGCAGCGGACGAGCCTCTGCGCGATTATCCCCGCAAGCGAAGCCGACAGAAGGAAGGGCTGAACTCCCATGTCAATGATTCGCGTTGCCGCGCTGGGTGCGTCGTTTGTGTGGAGCGTCGACAGTACAAAGTGCCCCGTCAATGCCGAACGTATTGCGATCTGTGCGGTGTTGGTGTCGCGTATCTCTCCGATCATGATCTTGTCCGGGTCTTGGCGCAATATCGAGCGTAATGCGCTGTCGAAGGTCAGTCCGGCTTTCTCGTTGACGTTGACCTGATTTATGCCGGGAATGTAGAACTCTACGGGGTCTTCTACGGTGATGATATTAATGTCGGGATGGCTGATTCTCCTCAGCATTGAGTAGAGGGTTGTGGACTTGCCGCTTCCTGTCGGGCCTGTTGCGAGGAGGATGCCCCACGGCATTGTGCAGAATTTCTCGATCTGTGCCATGTCGTCATCCTCAAAGCCCAGCTGTTCTAGCTCAACAAAAGAGTGATCTCTGTCGAGGATACGCATGACTATTTTTTCGCCGCTCATTGTGGGCAGGGAGCTTACGCGCAAGTCTATGTGCCGTCCGTCAATCGTGGTGAGGATTCGTCCGTCCTGAGGCCTGCGCTTCTCAGCGATGTCCATTCCGCTCATGATCTTGATACGTGATATGACCGTCGGGTGAAGGCTTGCAGGGTACTCAAAGTGAATGTAGAGCTGGCCGTCAACACGGTAACGTATTCTGCTCATCTGCTCGTATGCTTCTACGTGGATGTCCGACGCTCCTTCGCGGACTGCCTGAGAGATCATGTCGTTGACGAGTTCGATCAACGGAGCGTCGTCGGGGCTGGCGGTTGCGGTTGTTGCGGACAGGGGAGTGTACACGTCGCCCTGAATGTCAACGTCGGTGAGTGCGCTTGCGAGGTTTGTGCTGAAGTCGTAGAGGCGCGAGAGGTTTCGCAGGATGTCGTCGCTGCCGGAAGTTGCTATGCGGAGGTCGTGGCCTGTCAGAAGCCTGACTTCGTCCTGAGCCGGTAGGTCGAGGGGGTCGGACATGGCGATCAGGAGAGTGCCGTCGTCATCGAGAGAGAGGGGAATAACCTTCAGGCGTTCGGCGACGTGCTTGGGAATGAGCTTGATTGCGTCGTCCTGAGCCTGGTAGCGGTCAAGGGAGATGAACTGAAGCTCGAGCTGTACGGCCAGAGTCTCGGCGACTTGGGTCGGTGTCATGGCGTTGATGGAGACGAGGATTTCGCCCAAGCGTTTGTCGGAAGTCAGCTGAATCTTGAGGGCGGCATCAAGCTGGTCTTGGCTGACGAGGTCGTATTCGCGCAAGATTTCGCCGAAGCGTTTCCGCTGGGTGAAGACAAGGTCCTGCAAGTGTGTGAGTCCTCCTTCTGTCAGTGTATCGTGCTAAAAGATTATGGATCTGTACGGCAATGTCCCGTTAAATTGCACTCTTATAACATACACGGTGTACCAGTATACCAGCGACACGAAGACTACGATGATGCAGTAAAGAGCCTTCATGCTCTTTTCCCGTACTATGGACGGTATGGAGGCAACAAGCATAACGTTAGCGAAGCTGAAGTAAAACAGCAGACGTGTCGCGGAAATGCTGACCATCAGCCTGTACAGCAGGTTGAAGGCAAGATTGTACGTGTAGAACCTGTACACCTCGTCCCCGAATACGCATTGAGCTCCGTGCTTGTAGATCGAGAACATCAAGAGACTGCCGAAGACGAGCCCTGATGTTGCGTAGCTGCCTATGTCGACATAACGCTCAAAGCCTTGATAGACAGACAATAACGGTATCGTGGTCGTAATGAAAGCTATCATGTACTTTGCCGTAAAAATCCCCAGAAGGATTCCGTACAGGGATATGTTCCTGAGGCGGTCGGGCATCTTCGTGGTTATGAGCCAGTGAAACCCCAGAAAATAGATCAACGCTATCAGTGCCGACGTGTGAAACATCGAGGCTATAACAACGCAGATGATGAAGCGTTTGTAGCGTCTGTGCTCCAGGTCAGGGAGGACCATGAAGATGATTGACGAAGCTATGCACTGCCGCATGAAGTTGTACGTCTGGTTGTAATACACTAGGAAGAACAGCAGCAGGATGAACGGGAACGGAGCATATTTTCTGTGCCTGTACGCTCCGATGTAGACGCACGTGATGGTGATGAGCTGGTAGATGAAGAAGTTCACGTTGAGGGATCTGAACAGTTTCGTTGATGCGTAGGTAATGAATGACCAGCCGAGTTCTCGGGAGAGCTTGTTATCCCCAGCGACGAAGCCCCAGAAGGTACTGGCGTTGAGAGCCTTCTTAAAGTGCGGGAACGCGTAAGTTACAGTATCGTTACCTACTCCATACGCGCGAAGCCCGCCCATCACGCATGGAATCATGATGCTTATCACGGAAAAGAAGATCATGACATCCCTGTTCTTTGCGCGGGATGCCCAGTAAGCAAAAAACGTCGACATTGTGAACATTACCATGTATGCCATTGTCCGATTCCTCCACGAGGGAAAATTTCTAGGATGCGATTATATTCTGATATTTTATCAGCTGAAGATAGAGTGGTACGGCCAAGTTTGGTGAGCTGGGAAACCCAAAGCTGATTTCGCCAAGAGGTATTCCCGATACCAGTAAAGCACCACCACAGAGATAGTTACTGCCAAGAAAATCGCCCTCAAGTACTTGTCTTTAACCAGACGATGAAGTGAGGCAAGTGCATAAAGGTTGATGTAGTCCAAGTAGTCAAGCAGCCTCCAGATTGTGTATCCTCCTATAGTTGAGTACATGGCGCAGGCCAGCAGAGCATTGATCTTGTAGTATTCGTCCTGCTTTGCCGGGAATAACCTGCTCGCATTCTTGCCATAGACGAACAGCATGATTATTACGGCTATGTTCTGGAAGATATTGGCACGGAACTCCTGCGTGTTGCCGATCTGCATGAACATCAGGCTGTATTGCGGCGGAAGGAATGACATGCTCTCGACGACAGACAGAATCAGGTTCTGCAGGAAGAACATGGCAATAATTATCACGTAAGGAATCCACGAGACACCGCGCCCGGCATGAAGCGACGAGTTCACTTTTATGGTGAACCAGTACACGCACATGATCGACACGACGGCCAGCAGAGCCGAATAGTGGAAGAGCGAAGCTATCAAGACATACATCATGAACTTCTTGTAGTCCTCGCGTCTGAGACAGTAGAATCCCGCGAAGATAATAGCTTCTGCCATGCTCTGCCGCATCTGGTTATACGTACGCTGATAGTGTATGAAGTAAAACATCATGAGTGCCAGGGGGGGGGGGCAACTTTCCTGAACCTCCAGCAACCCACATACACGCAGGCTACTGTGATAAGCTGATACGCAAACAGTGCGCCGTTCGGATGCTGGAAGAGATTGGCGAAAGTATAGCACACGATTTTATAGAGCGGCTCCCGGATTGTGGCATCGTGCGTCATGAAATCGTAAAAACTTATGGAATATATAGCGTCCAGTGCATCGCGGTAACCGTATCCTCCAGTATCAGTCCCGACGCTCTTTGCCCGCAGTCCGCCGAGAAAGACAGGTATCATGATGCTTATGATTGAGTAGAGGATAATGGTGCTTTTCCTCTTGGAGCGCGATGCCAGATAAGCAAAGTACAAGGAAGCCGCGTAACAGACCAGATATATCAAGTAAAAATCTCCTTCCGCAGAAGTTATAGTGGATTATAGTTTGGTATCATTAATCGGTATATTCTAGCATTACTGCAAAGGAGTTGGTGTACTGTATGGCTGTTATAACTGCACCAAGAGGAACGCGCGATATTCTGCCGTCCGAATCATGGAAGTGGGCATACATCATAAAGACTGCCTCAGAGACAATGAGGGACTTTGGCTTCAGCGAGATTCACCTGCCGGTCTTTGAGCACACGGAACTGTTTGCGCGCGGAGTAGGAGAGACGACGGACATTGTCGAGAAGGAGATGTACACCTTCGAGGACAGGGGAGGCCGGAGCATAACCCTCCGTCCCGAAGCGACCGCCGGAGTAATGCGCTGTGCCCTCGAGAACAACCTGTGCGCTCAGGGTGCAAGCGCGAAGCTCTGGAACTGGGGGCCGATGTTCCGGCACGAGAGGCCGCAGAAGGGACGTTACAGGCAGTTCTACCAGATTGACGCGGAGTTTCTGGGCGTTGCCGGACCGATGGCTGATGTTGAGGTTATCTCGCTGAGCCTTGAGCTCTTCAGGAGGCTGGGGCTGAAGAACCTCGAGGTCGTCATTAACTCCGTAGGCTGTGAGAAGTGCAGGCCTGTCTACCGTCAGAAGCTCGTAGAGTACTTCACGGCTCACAAGGACTCGCTGTGTGAAACATGCCTTGACCGCCTCGACAGGAATCCCCTCCGCATCCTCGACTGCAAGAAAGAGTCGTGCGGCCAAGTTGCGGACGGAGCACCCGACATCTTCGATTCATTGTGTGAGGAATGCCGCGAGCACTTTGCTGAAGTCCGTGCGGGGCTCGAACGTTTAGGGTTCACGTACAGAATGAGCAAGAGACTCGTTCGCGGGCTGGACTACTACACAAAGACGGCGTACGAGATTCTTTCGGGCGACTTGGGGGCACAGAACGCAGTCGCTGGAGGAGGACGCTACGATAACCTTGCGAGCGCAGTCGGCGGCGGAAAAGTTCCCGGCGTTGGGTTCGCGTGCGGGCTCGACAGGATTGCTCTCGTGATGGAGGAACAGGGCTGCAGCTTCGGGGAAGCTCCGGCGGTCTCGGTGTACTGCGCGGCTCTGGACGATGAATCGCGGGGAAGTGTTCAGGCCTTGACGTACGAACTCAGGAAGGCGGGAATCTCTGCGGAGTGCGACACTGCGGGACGGAGCTTCAAGGTTCAGATGAGGAATGCCGGTGCGTGCAGGTTTGCGTGCATAATCGGGCAGGAGGAACGCGAGAAGAATTGTGTTGCCGTCAAGGACCTGCAGAGCGGCGAACAGGTGAGCGTGAAACTTGAGGAAGCAGCGAACTTCGTGAGGGCTCGCCTGTAGAGAGAACATTCCCCTCAGCGCATCTCTGGGGGGAAGTTGTCTGATCAATCAACGCGAATTAGCGATATGCTGGTAGATACTTCGAGGCGACGGAGGCTCTTTCTCAGTCTTCCAAGTGAGTTTATGAAAATCGCAGGCCTTAGCACAAATTTTCACTCTTTCCTCAGAGTAATCCTCGCGCATGATTCTCTGCAAGTTATGGTTAACGTAATCTGATATGAATGGAACTCTGCTCCACTCTTCATAGTATTGTTCTGCCGCCATCAGGAAAAACATATGGAAAATGTAGTAGTGCAGCATGTAGTCATACTTTCTCCAGTACTCGAAATGCAAGTCCCTTACGAGTGTGAGTATAGGATCATGAGCGTCAGAGACTATGAACCAATTTGAGGGGACATCGGCGAACTCAAATAACCTGAAGACGAACAGCGGCAAGTGCATAAGGTATTCTGTTTCTCTGCCTGTGCAGAAGACTGTAGAGTCAATCCATGTGCCGCCATGTTCAATGAGGAGCTGAAGCCTCAAGAGATTGGCGTATTTTGTGTTGTCGATGATGCCTTTGCGGTGCTTGTCGTTGATGAAGCCGGGAAGGGTTACGTAGTCAGAGATGTTATGCTGGTCGAGGGTGATAATTTCCTTGTCGGGATGCCAGCGTCTCAGTGATGCCAAGCAGGCCTTGCAGATGTCCGGAGTCTCGTTAATACCTTGCAGCCACAACCACCAGATTACGTTACGCCCCCCCCCCTGCTAGTGGTTTTACGTAATCGTAATTCGCCACGAACGAGCTGAATTTTCGGCGAAGGTAATAATACTTTGGGTAGAAATCTAGACTAAGGGGAAGTACATTCACGCAAGTCCTTCTTAAAAACTCTCCATATTGCCCGCTGAGAATCAGATTCTTTGCGGCCGTCAGCTTTTTCTTAATGCTCATACTCTCCTCCTCAAGGCTTTTACCAATCATGAAGCCGCAGGTAAAAATTGATATTGGTTCATTGTACCACATCAGGATAGGAAACCGTATTAATTTCCCAGCACAAAAAATCCTCCCTGCAAGTGCAAGGAGGAGTAATCCTTACTGCAACATCTCTTCTAGGAACGGCGGCAGAACAAACGAGGCTCTGTGTATTGCGTTCGTGTAGTAGCGTGTCGGTGCAACGTCCCTCACAGGCTCTGCAGGGTCATCCTTCATTGACGCAAGCCCGTACGTCCACATTCCGCCCGGGTACGTCGGAACTGCTCCCCAGTACATACGCACGACAGGAAACACCTTCCGCATCTCCCGTATCGCCTGCGCCATAAGTGCCGCATCAACAAACGGCGACTCCGTTAATTCCGAGAGCATAGCTTCAGGAGTCATGACGCGCTTAACGTCGTCGTAGAAGCCCGACTGGAACAATCCCGCCGCAAAGTCCACAGGGTCAGTGCTGTCGATAATCACAACATCATAGCGTTCCTCTGTCTCGCGGATGAACTTCATTGCGTCCATGCACCTGACATCCGCCCTCTCGTCCGCGAACGAGCACCCCGCAAACGGTAAATACTTCTTCGAGCACTCTATGACTCTCTCGTCAATGTCTATCAGCGTGCACTTCTTCACGCAGTCATGCTTCAGGACTTCGCGCATTATTGCCCCGTCTCCTCCGCCGATGATTAGCACGTTCGAGGGGTTATTGTGTGCGCACAGCGGAACGTGAGCCATCATCTCGGAGTACGTGAACTCGTCCTTCTCCGTGAGCTGGTATGCTCCGTCAAGCATCAGCACCCTGCCGTATTCCTGTGTATCCGCAATAAGCAGCTCCTGGTACGGTGTCTGCTCGACGTGAAGGATGTCCTTTGCCCGCATGGACAGTATGAGGTTGTCCGAGCTGTACTCGCTGAGCCAGAGTTCATTGCGGCGTTTGGGGTAGGTTACGTAGTCCGTCATGCAATCGCCGCCCCGAGATTCTTCCCGAGCTCCTCGCACTGCGCAAGGTCTTCGTCCGTCGCTGAAGCGTAAACCTCAACCGCAGGCCCGACAACTTCCAGCTTGCTCTTGGCCGCGTAGTCCTGCAGTGCCGTCAATGCTCCCTTGCTCCATGAATAGCTCCCCGCAACTCCGACGACCTTGTTCTTGGGCATACGGTTAAGGAGCTTAGAGCACAGAGCATCCATCGGCGGGAAAAGAAGCGTGTTGTACGTGCAGGCCATCAGCGCAAAGGCCTTGAACCTCCAGATGTCGCGCAGAATATATGACGGGTCAGAGCGTGAGACATCGTAAAGCCTCACGTCCTTAATGCCAGATTCAGCAAGTCCTGTGCTCACTGCCTCAGCCATCATTCTTGTGTGCCCGTACATTGAGCCGTAAACCACAACTGCGCCGGTCTCGCCTTCACACCTGCTCCACTTGTCATAGAGCGAGATTACCTTCTTGGGGTCATCACGGAACAGCGTACCGTGCGACGGGAAAATCTTTGCGATTGGGAGTCCTCCGAGCTTCTTCAAGGCAGCCTGCACAATGTTGGAATACTTGGCCACAATGCACGCATAGTACCTCAGCATCTCGTCCTCCCAGCGCGCAGGGTTCTTCTGGTCGTCGAAGATTCCGCCCTCGTGTGCTCCGAAGCCTCCGAACGAGTCATTAGAGAACAGAACACCGGTAGTTGTGTCGAAAGTTACCATGCTTTCCGGCCAGTGAAGCATCGGAACAGTCGCGAACTTCAGCACGTGCCCGCCCAAATCCAGAGTGTCGCCGTCCTTCATGGCTATGATGTTCTCGTCGATGCCGTGATAACCTTTCAGCATCGGGACAGTCTTTGCGTTGCCGATGAACTTCAGCCCGGGCCAGCGCGTCAGGAGCTGTGAGATCAGTCCTGCGTGGTCAGGCTCCATGTGGTTCACGACGAGGTAGTTCAGCGGACGGCCTCCCAGTGCCTGCGTGAGCTTGATGATGTATTCGTCGAGGTACGGGCCCTTGACCGTGTCGATTGCCGCAGTTGCCGTCGAACCTAAGACAACGTAAGCATTGTAGGCGACTCCCTGAGGCAGAGGCCAGAGAGACTCGAACATGTCGGTCTCGTAATCGTTTACGCCCGTCCACCATGTATCTTTGTCAGCAAGAATTGCCTTGTACATGAATTATCAATCTCCTTTGCTGCAATTGAACTCAGTTATTGTAGTATAAACCTGTATAATTTGCAGATACCGTAAAAATTTTTCAGGAGGGCAAAGCATGAACAATTTTGTGTGGCACAATCCGACAGAATTAATCTTCGGCAAAGACACCGTGAAGGAACTCGGGCCGAGACTCAAAGCTGACGGCATCAAGGGAGTGCTGTTGGTGTACGGAGGCAAGGGGACATTCAGGAGCGGAGCATACGAGCAGGTTACGGACATGCTCAGCAAGAACGGAATACGCTTCTCCGACGTGAACGACGTGAAGCCCAACCCGTTAATCAGCAAGGTACGCGAGGGAATCGCGCGCGTGAAGGCCGGAGGGATAGACGCGATACTTCCCATCGGCGGGGGGAGCGCGTTCGACACGGCGAAAGCAATTGCGGCGGGAGCATGTTACGGTGGCGACATCTGGGACTTCTACGCGAGCAAAGGCAAAATCACGAAGGCTCTGCCGGTTTACGGAGTGCTTACGGCTTCGGCATCATCGAGCGAGGTCAACTGCATTTCCGTAATCAGCAACCCCGAAACTCAGGACAAAATCTCGATGTCCGCACCGTGCCTGTATCCTGTCGTGTCGGTGATTGACCCGTCGTTTCAGGTAACACTTCCCCAGAAGCAGACGGTCTACGGCGGAGTAGACATAATAGCCCACGTTCTGGAGAGAGTGCTTGACGGCGATGAAGCCAGCGAACTTATGGACGCTCAGGGTTACGCACTGATACGGACGATGATGCGTGTAATCCCTCAGCTCATCGATGACCCGAAAGATTACGACGCGAGGGCAGAATACGCCCTGGCGGGGGCAATGGCACACTGCGGATTCTTGTCGATGGGAAGGAAGACGCGCGGAGACTTCTCCTCACACAAGCTGGGACACTCAATCAGCCTGCTTTACGGAGCACCGCACGGAGCTAGCTTGTCGGTGGTTATGCCTGCGTGGTCAAGGTATCTCTGCGAGGAGAACCCTGATCCGTTCATCAGGCTGGGCGAAGAAGTTTTCGGGATTTACGACGGTTCTGACGAGGACAGGGCGAACGAGGCTATCGACTCCCTCGAGGACTTCTTCAAGGAGATCAACGCTCCGACGACGCTGCGCGAACTTGGCCTGAAGGAAGAAGACATCCAGAAGCTCGCGGATAATGCCGGGAAGCTGCTGCCTTACGGGAGCTTGAAGGTGCTCACAGCGGAGGACATACTGGAGATCTACAAGCTGGCGTATTAAGGCAAAGCTAGGGGTGATTGTTCTTCCGTCCCTTAGTGAGGAACAGCCACCCCTGCCACATCCCGAACGCCGTAACTACCGGCACGGCACACAGCGCGGCCAGCACCGGCCATCCGTTCTTCGCGAGCCAGTCCGACAGCCACACTCCCAGAAACGCATACCCCGCCACAACCAGCCCCGCAGACAGCACGCGTCCGAACATCATAACCTCACGCAAACCCTTCAGCTTCATCGTCTCACTCCCAGAAATGATCTGTACCAGCAAGTCCTTCGCGTCTCGGAAAAACTGCAGGGCACTTCTTCTGCTTCTTCCAGAGGACTATACACTTCGACGTGCCGCCGTAAAAGTGCAGTGCCGGTTTGCTCAGGCCGAGCATTCCCCATTTGTCCGCAACCTCCGAGACTTCCTCATGAACCTTCTCGCCCTTGAACGTCAGGACGTGCCCGCCAACCTCCACCAGAGGCGACAGCAATTCCGCGCACACTCCGGCGGACGCAAGAGCACGCGCTCCCGCAAGGCTGAAACTCTCTCTGTGTTTGCGCGCAAACTCCTCGCTACGTGAACACACAACCTCAATATTGGAGAGCCCCAGCTCAGCGATTATACTTCTCACGGCCTCGCACTTCTTGGCCACGCTGTCGAGAAGTGTAACGCTCAGGTCAGGACGGTACACAGCCCACACAATGCCGGGCAGTCCGCCGCCGCTCCCAACATCAATTACTCTTCCTTCTTTCGGAAGGTACTCCAGCGAGAGCAGACAGTCCTGAACCTGAAGGGCGTAGATGTCGTCAGCTCCTCGAGTTCCCGTCAGGCGTGCGCGCGTGCAGGAGGCCAAGAGACCGGCGAACTTGCGGAGCACAGTCTCCTGCGCAGAGTTCTCCACCACCTACAGCACTCCCTTTGTCGACGGAACCTCGTCCTCGCTGTCAGGGTTGATGCTCACTGCATGAGCTATCGACCGTGCCGCAGACTTGAACGCTCCCTCGATGATGTGATGTGCGTTTGTCCCAGCCATCTGCCGGAAGTGCAGCGTACATTGTGCGTTCCTCACAAAGCCCAGCCAGAACTCCTGCGCAAGTTCCGTGTCAAAGTCCCCGACCTTCGGTGAGGTTATGTTCATGTCCCAGCCGAGATATGCCCTTCCCGAAAAGTCTACCGCCGTGAGAATCAGTGCCTCGTCCATAGGCAGGATATAGCTCCCGTAGCGGTTGATGCCCCTCTTGCTCCCAAGTGCCTTCGCGAACGCCTGCCCGAGACTTATCCCCACATCCTCAACCGTGTGGTGATAGTCCACCTCGTAATCTCCCTTGCACTTCAAGAAGAGGCCGAAGCCCCCGTGTGCCGCAAACAGCGTCAGCATGTGGTCAAGGAAGCCGCACCCCGTCTTTATCTCACTCTTCTTGCGCTCGTCAAGCATCAGGTTGAGTGCTATCGTCGTCTCTTTCGTCTCCCTGAAAATATCACCGGCTCTCACGTTCAACAACTCCTTTCACAACTTCCAGAAATACCTGCATCTGTTCCGCAGTGCCGATAGTGATTCTGTTCCAGTCATCCAGCACAAGGGGTGAGCTGAAATGACGGATGATTATCTTGTACTTCTTCAAGGCCTCGTAGATCTTTACGCCCGCAGCTCTGCTGTGTTTCGCAAACAGGAAATTAGTGCTCGAGTCCAGCACCTCAAAGCCCATCTCGCGAAGCCTGCTCGCCGTGTTGTCGCGAACCTTGCAGATCATCGCGATGTTCCGGCGGGTGTAGTCTTCGTCCTCGAGCGAACCCAGAGCAGCCGCCTGCGTCATTGCGTTGACGTTGTAGGGAGCGATGGCGTTCTTGACGGCGCGGATGTCAGCAGCTAGTTCATCGCAGCACATGCACCAGCCTAATCTTGCGCCTGCGAGAGAACGGGACTTCGAGAATGTCCTTACCACTATGAGATTGTCGTACTTGCGGATGAACCTCACAGCAGACTTTGCGCCGAAATCAACGTACGCTTCATCAACCACGATGAGGCTGTCGGGGTTAGAGGAGATTATCAGCTCGAGTTCCCCCGTGTCGAGTGCGAGGCTTGTCGGAGCGTTGGGGTTGGCGATGAAGACTGTCCGCCCCTCAAGGTTAGTGTAGTCCTCCGTGAGAATCTTGAAGCCTCTCAGCGGAATTGTCGTGAAGTTCACGCCGTGAAGCCCGGCAAGTATCTTGTAGAAGGAGTAGGTGATGTCGGGGAAGGCAGCTCCTTTCTCGCAGAGTGCCATAAAGATGAAGCTGAGTATCTCGTCAGAACCGTTACCGAAGACGATGTTTGAGGGCTTTATGCCGTTGCGTCCGGCGATGGTTTCTGCGAGTCGTCGGCAGTCAGGGTCAGGGTAGTAGTTGAGGCCTTCTGCGGCCTTGTAGGCGTAGGCTATGGCTATTGGCGAGGGCGGGAAGGGGGACTCGTTGGTGTTGAGGCGGATGTAGCCCTTCATGCTCTCGACTTCTTCGGAAGTGTCGTAAGGCGTGAGCGAGGTGAACTTAGAGTGCAAGAACTTGCTCATAGGTCAATAAGGATTCCCTTCATGGAAAATTTTTGCGTAATCATAGCACAGAGAGTTGACGGCGGAACAAATTGCGTTATGATTTTGTCTATCCCAACCATAAAGAGAGAATACAGACCATGCACTTAATAACAAGCCATCTCAATACAGACTTTGACTCCCTCGCCAGCATGATAGCCATCCAGAAGCTCTACCCTGACGCTGTCATCTGTCCTCCGGGCTCAATGAACCGCAAAGTCCGGGACTTCATGTCCAAGCACGGCCGACAGTGGGCCGCAAAAATCCTCAAGCCCAAGAAAATACCCCTCGATGAAGTTACCCTCATGATCGTTGTCGACACACGCTCGCGTTCGCGCATCGGACCTTTCGCCGCACTCGCAGGCAGGCAGGACGTAGCAGTCCACGTCTACGACCACCATCCAGCAACACCCGACGATATTCCTGCAGAAGAGTTTGTGTACGAGCCCATAGGCGCGGCAACAACCATGATCCTCGAGCACCTCCTCAACGAACGCAAGGACATCACTCCCGACGAAGCAACCCTGTTCGCACTGGGAATCTACGACGACACCGGCGCAATGACCTACGAGACTACGACAGAGCGCGACATTGCGGCGATAAGCTACCTGCGGGAACTCGGGGCAGACTTGTCGGGAATCCTCGCTCAGGTCGAGAACGATGTCTCCCAAGAAGACCGCAAGCTCCTCGACAGCTTGGCCGAGAACGCCCGCGAAATCTACATCAACGGCGCGAAAGTCTACCTCACTTGGGCAGAGACAGACGATTACGTTCAAGGTCTGGCAGTCTTCGTGAACAGGCTCAAGGAGTACGCGGACTCCCACGTAACAATAGCTGTTGTCAATAACGGCGGCAAGAAGATAAACATCATCGCCCGAAGCACCGAAGGAGTCCTGAACGTCAAGGAGTTCCTCGCGCCATACGGAGGAAGCGGGCACTACCAGGCAGGAAGCGCGACACTCGCTGACCGGGACGCAAAAGAACTTCTCGACGAGATAGAGTCCCGGCTTCACGGAGCAATCACCCCGATGATGAAGGTCTCTGACATCATGGCCTCGCCCGTCATCGCCGTAAGCCCCGACGCAAGAGTCGATGAAGGCTACCGCACAATGCTGCGTTTTGGCCTGAAGTCCCTTCCTGTCGCCAACGCTGAAGGTGAAGTCGTCGGAATGATGACCCGCAACGACCTCGACAAAGCCCACCTTCACGGCCTTGACCGCGCGGGAATATCTGACTTCATGACGCAGGGAGTAATCAGCCTCGCAAGTGAAGCCTCAATCGACGAAGCTCATCGTATGATGGCGACTTACGGCTTCGAGAAAATGCCCGTCCTTGACGAGAACGGAAAGCTCGTAGGTACGCTTACGCGCGGAGACTTATTGAAGGCGTTGTACCACTCGGGACAGTTCGCGGACGAGGACACTTCGCGGGATTCTACCGGCTTCCTGTGGGTCGAGAACGTCTCTGCTCTGATGGAGGAGTCCTTCAGCCTCAAGACGTTGTCGCTACTGCGACGTGTCGGGGCGAAAGCTCAGGAGCTCGGAATGCGCGCTTACCTTGTCGGCGGAACGGTGCGGGATATCCTCATGGGCGTGAGCAACACCGACATAGACATCTCCGTCGAGGGCGACGCGGAAAAGCTCGTGAGTTCGTGGAATGAGCCGGGCTGCAAGTCAACTCTTCACGGACGCTACAAAACCGGCACGATAACTTTCCCGGACGGCGAGAAGGTGGATGTTGCGACGGCAAGGAGAGAGTTCTACGAGTACGCGGCGGCAGTCCCTACGGTGCAGAACAGCTCATTGAAGCAGGATTTGAGCCGCAGGGATTTCACCGTAAATGCAATGTCAATCTCACTCAGCGAGGACGACTGGGGAACGCTGACCGACAACTTCGGCGGACGTGCTGACCTCAAGGACAAGCAGCTTAAGATTCTCCACAACCTCAGCTTCGTTGAAGATCCGTCGCGTGTTCTCAGGGGAATACGTCTCGAACAGAGGCTCGGCATGACGTTCGAGGACAACACATTCAGGCTTCTGCAGAGTGCCGTGAAGGGCGGGCTGCTTGAGCTGCTCTCGACGACAAGGATTCGTGCGGAGCTGGAACTTGACCTCAAGGAGGCAGGCTTCCGCAAAATCGTGATGAGGATGCAGGACTTGGGAGTGTGGGAGTCCCTCTTCGCCGGAATGCACGTGAGCAAGTCGATGAACCAGCGGCTTCACATCCTCGAGCACTTCATGAGGCAGACCTCGAAGCACAGCATCGACTTCAAGGGTATGGAATGGCTCGTGAAGATGGCAGTTATCCTCACGGACTCGAAGCCGGAAGTGAGGTTCTCCGCAATGGACAGGATGAACCTTAACCCCAACGAGCGCGAACAGCTCACACGTTGCTTCATGAAGTGGCCGGAAGTCGAGAAGTTCTGCTCCTCACATAAGGACATCAGGAACAGTGAGGCCTACACGTTCTTCAAGGATTACGGGCCTGTTCAGCTGGTATACTGGCTGACGTGCCTCAAGTCCCGCGAAGCCCGGCGGCTGATTGTCGAGCACATGGAGCTGTGGATGGGCTACAAGGGAGAACTCACCGGCAAAGACCTTCAGGCGATGGGCTTGAAGGGGAAGGCGATCGGTGAGGCACTGAGCGCAATAAAACTTGCGGTGATTGACGGTGAAATCAACAGCCGCGAGGAAGAAGAGGACTTCGTGAGAAGCCTCACAAACCAATAGGAGGAGTTATTGATGGACATAACATACTTGCTGTGGCTTCAGGATTTCCGCAACAGCATCAACGGCGTGCTTGATCCGTTCATGGAATGGATTTCGCTTTTCGGCGTGAGGCACATAGTATTGTTGCCTGTGTTCGTGTACTGGTGCCTGAACAAGAAGAAGGGGCTGTTCATAATGTTTGCGTGGAAGCTCAGCCAGACCATCAACGCAATCGTGAAGCTCACGGCGTGCGTATACCGCCCGTGGATTCGTGATGCGCGCATTGTTCCGGCGGGCGACTCGATAAGGACAGCAGGAGGCTACTCATTCCCGAGCGGCCATACAATGATGGCAGTACCGATTTACGGCGGGCTTGCCACGTGCACGAAGAACAAGCTGGCGCGTCTGTTCTGGGTTGTGATGATTCTGGTTCTCATGTTCTCCCGCAACTATCTGGGCGTTCACACCCCGCAGGATGTTGTCGTGGGATGCATTCTCGGCCTCGCGTCGATCTGGATTGCGCAGAAAGCCTTTGACTACCTCGAGCTTCACCCGGAGAAAGACGCGCTGATCATGATTCTCTGCGCGCTCGCAGGAATCCTCACTCTGGTCTACGTAACCTACAAGCCATACCCGATGGATTACGTTGACGGAAAGCTGCTCGTTGACCCCGTGAAGATGCAGATAGACTCTTGGGGGGATGCCGGAGGTTTCGCGTCGTTCGCGCTGATGTGGTACATCGAGAGCCGCTTCATCAAGTTCGAACCCACAGGCTGGAACGTCAAAGGAGTAATTATCTGCGTGATCGGAATGCTTCCGCTCTGCTGGGTAATCTCGGACTTGGGCGGGTACACTGCCGGCTTCTTCGGAGCACACGTCGGGAAGCTGGTCGCGAAAACCCTGCTGTTCTTCTACGTGATGATAGTGTGGCCTCTGGTGATTAAGCTCTTCACCAGCCGTAAACAGTAACAGGGTTTGCTATAATTACCCTATCCATAACATTATAAGGAGAGATTCATTTTGGCGGACATAGTAACGTTAGTGATGGAGTCCCGTGATAAGACGGGCAAAGGCGAGAACGGACGCATTAGGCGTTCAGGGTACACCCCCTGTGTAATCTACGGCCCGGAAATCAGCCCGAACATTCTCGGCAAGGTCAACACCCGCGAGATCGAGCGCATCTTGGCCGGACGCTGGGAGTCAACGCGCCTTAACGTCAAACTTCCCGACGGACGCGAGGAGCTCTGCATTATCCGCGAGGCACAGAGGCATCCTCTGACCGACCTTCCGCTTCACATCGACTTCCTGCACCTCGTGAGAGGCCGCAAGATCACTGTCAACATTCCTGTTGAGGTTACTGGCAGAGACGAGTCTCAGGGCATCAAGGACGGCGGAGTCCTCGAGGCAGTACACGAGCTCGAGGTTGAGACCCTGCCGATGAGCATTCCTGACGTAATCACCGTAGACGTTTCCGGCCTGAACGTCGGAGACGCGATCCACGTGAAAGACCTTGTGCTGGGCGAGAACGTTACGGCACTTGCTGACCCTGACGAGGTAGTTGCGATTATCGTAACTTCGCGCGGAGTTGAGGACGCTGAACCTGAGACGGAGGAGACCGCCGCCGCTGACGTTGAAGTCGTGGCGAAGGGCAAGGCCGCTAAGGAAGGCGAAGAAGAGGAGAAGAAGTAACCCATCATGCGCATCGTGGCCGGTCTGGGTAATCCGGGAGAACAATACGCTTTCACCCGTCATAACATGGGCTGGCTTTGCGCTGACTTTATCGCGGTCAACAATAATCTTGGCCGTCCGCAGGAGAAATTCCGCGCTGAGTTCTGGAAGATGGGCGATGTGATTCTAATGAAGCCCCTAACCTTCATGAACGCTAGCGGAATATCCCTCGCTGAGGCAGTGAACTTCTACAAGGCTGAGCTGTCTGACGTGCTGATAGTCTACGACGACAAAGCATTACCCTTCGGGAAGCTCAGGCTTCGTGCTCAGGGCACAGCAGGAGGACATAACGGCCTCGCGTCAATTCTCGGAGCACTGGGAGACCTTCACGTCCCCCGTCTGCGAATAGGCATAGGCAGCCCCACAGGGAACATGATAGATTACGTTCTGGGGCACTTCCCGCCCGATGAACGGGAACAGCTCCCCGAAGTGATAAAACGTGCGGCCTCTGCTGTGGACGTGTGGCTGAAGAATGACATTCAGCGCGCAATGACGATTGTTAATCGAGACCCTTCCGTGTGAAAGCGGGAGGGTTTAATTTTTCTGGAGGTGTATTAATGATGCAGAAACGGCGCAAGTCTTCAAATGTATTGCTTGATACGGCACTTCAGGAGTTTTACGGTGCGGCTGACGAAATGGGATTGAGCGA